>JALHUE010000354.1 GCA_022866145.1 Anaerolineales bacterium
CAGAGTTGGGTTGACAGAATCTGAGCCCACAGGCTGCACCCGGACAGGACAATCAGCGCCGGCAAGAGCAGGTACCGGGCAAGCGCATGCTTGATTCTTGTGGTCGCCTCCGGTCTGTCAGAGACGTCCGTACCCCGCTTGCGGTTCCCCCCAACGCCAGCGCACCTCGGCGGGCGAGGCCCCCGGGCGGCTGCCACTGCGGAACTGCCTCCCCCGGCGGGGAGCGCTCGCGTTCGGCCCGCCAATAGGGACCCGCTTATCGCGCCAGAGCTCCTCGCCTGAGCACCCTGCCCTCACCACTGTCACTCAGCACGCCCCTTTGGCCGCTCCCCCCGGCGTCGGCCGAGCAGAGCCATCCCCAGCGCCAGCGGAGGGAGAGCCGCGCCACCCAGGCAGGGCAAGCCAGAGCCTCCGGCTTCCGGCGCTTCCCCCTGGGGCGCCTCGACCTGCGGCGCCTCAGCCGCCGGAGGCTCGCCGGGTCTGAAGACCCCCACCAACTGCAGATCATCCACCCACAGGCTGCCGGTGTTGGCGCCGGACTCGAGGCCGTCGAGGCCGAACCCCATCCCCAGCACAGGCTCAGCGGGATCAAAGGGGCTGCCCGCATCCTCCTCCCAGGCGACGCGAGCGAAGTCCCCCCAATTCAGGCCGAGGGGCGCCCATGCACCGACGCTGGCCGCAGGGCTGGCCTGATAGGAGATGTAGGTCTCGATCGCCTCCGGCGTTCCGCTGAAGACCAGCACGGTGAAAGGAACGTCTGGCGCCACCGACCGCAGCTGCAACTGCATGCCAGTGGTTCCACTCCAGTCCTGCATCTGCTCGTAGAACAACGTACAGGTTGCCCAGGAGCCTGTGGGCACGTCGAAGGTCAGCTGCAGCGCGGCCTGTCCATCAGCCGCAAGATCGCCGACGGGCGCGCACTCCAGATGGGTGGGCTGCTCCTCGCCACGGTTCGCTTCCCAGCCGGCCGTGCCTGGCGGTGTTCCGGCCTCGAAGTCATCGATGAGCCGCGCGGTCGCGGTGGAGACGGCCGGCGCCTCAACCGCAGGCCGACTCGTAGCGGCAACGGAGGGCGCCGAAGCGGGCCTGCCACCGGCCTGCCACCGCTGATAGAACAGGTTGAGCAGCGGGACGAACTCCTCCGTCGCCTTGCGATCACCCGCAGCCGACGGATGGTCGTCATCAGCCGAGGACGGATAGTAGGACGTATTCCTGCCCTCCACCCACACGTGCTCGACGGCGACCTTCTGGTAACGATGGTGGTTGTCGGCGCCGGTTAGCACGTTGTAGAAGTCGAACACAGCGACGTTGTTGTACGGATACTCGTTCTCCTGCAGCCAGTCCTCGACCAGCCAGTTGTTGAACGCCCGCGCGTTCTCTGCATAGGTCGGGTCCTGGACCGGCGGCGCGGTGATGACGATGAACAGCTTGTCGGGACGGGTGGTGAAGTACTTCAGGATCTGGTTGTACACGTACTTGGCGTGCCCAACCGAGTACTCCTCCCCCGGTGACGCCGGGTCGGTGGGATTGCCGGTGAGATTCGAATTGGGGAAGCACGACTTGAAGAGCACGATCTCGTTCTCACCCCCAGGATCCGCCAGCGCTCGAGTGTAGGGCGAGTGCTGCCCGCTCTCGCCGTACAGAGCTTGCAGGATCTCGTCCGAGCTCGTGCCGCGGAACCATTCCAACCAGTTGGGGATGTCGGTCCGGTCGCCGATCGCCTGCGGACCCCAGCCGTAGTTGGTGTCACTGACGAAGTAGTTGTTCTCACCCAGCGCCCGACCCAGTCCGCCATGCTCGTCTGCCAGCCAGGCCTCGCCCGTCGAGTGATGCACGAAGACCAGCTTGACGACGTGATCCGGCGGTGGTGGATCCTTGACCTGGGAGGCGTGGCGAGGCAGAGAAGCGCCCGCCATCAACCATGGCAGTAGCAAGGCGATGGCCAGCGGGCCACGGTTTGTCCTGTACGTTCGGTGTGTGGTTTGCATCGGGTCCTCTCCACGGTGGTCTGCATGGGATCGAAGCCCCCCGAGACTGCCGGCGACCTCCCGAGGCAGTGGGCAGAAGGAGACGGCGGTTGGGGCTCCTGCAAGCCCTGCCTGTCGCCCCCGAGTGTGGATTGCGGGAACCTACGCGGCACCGCGCTTTCCATGCACCGGTGGCAGAGCCCTCGCCTTGCTCCCCGCCAAGGGGTAGCCGAAACCCGGCCGCGCGCAACAGGATCGGCGCCCGGGCATCCCATCCAGGGCGCTCTCCGACACGCCCACCGTCTGCCGGGTGCCAACGGCAGGAACGGGGTCTCCCCTGCGCGCCGCCTGGCAACGCGCCTCGCGGGACGAGGGCAGTCCACGTCCGCGCAGGGAGTGTAGAAGAGCGACGACGGGGA
>JALHUE010000355.1 GCA_022866145.1 Anaerolineales bacterium
CAGAGGCGCAAAGCCCGATCCCCCAAGCGTCCATCTGGATCGGGATGCCTCCCAAGGAGGAAACGGCGTCGACCATCAGGACGCGGCCATAACGAGCCGCCATCGGGCCGATCTCCTGGATGGGGTTGACGATCGTGGTCGAGGTTTCGAGGTGAACGATGGCCGCCAGGCGGGCCTGTGGGTAGTCTTCAAAGGCCTTGCGGAAATCCGCTGGATCCAGAGGCTGCCCCCAGGGGGCGTGAACCGGAATGACCTCCAGCCCATACTGCTGGGCTATGGCCACCAGGCGCTCGCCAAACCAGCCGTTGACCCCGATCACGACCTGCTCCCCGGTCGAAAGCGAACTTCCTAAGCAGGCATCCAGGGCCGACGAGCCGGATCCGACGAGAATGAACACGTCCCCACTCGTCCCATACACCTTCCGAAGCATGTCCAGGGTCTCATTGTGAATGTGTGTCCACTCCGGGCCGTAGTGGGGCTGAACCGGGCCTCCCATGGCCTCCAGGACCTCTTCCTCCGGTTGGATAGGACCAGGGATCATCAGCTTGAGTGTGGGTGTGGGTGTGCTCATCGTCCTTGCCACCTGATCAGGAAGACCCTCCTCGTTCTCTGGCTCCTATCCAGCGAAGGACATGCCATAGGAGTCAATCTTCACTCTCAACATCGCGGATGACGCTGGCGTGGAGCTCATCGATCATCCCCTCCAGCCGCTTCATCAGTTCTTGCCCTTTCGGCTCGCCCGTGGCCATTGCTGGCCAGCGGTCGAAATCCGAGAGCCGCTCCATGCCGGTGAACAGCCATGTTGGACCGTCGCCGAGGCTGTACAGGCGGGAGTACACCCGGACTTCGAATCCTCGCTCGCGCCAGTACGGCAAGCACTCCTTGCGCAGGAAGTCCTCCAGCTCGGACTGATCCCCCTTGGCCTTGATGACTTCCACGTGATACGTCCGAGCCATCTGACCCTCTCTTCAAGCTGAGCGCCCCTTGGGCGGCGTCAATAGTTTAGCCGGAAGGAGTCGCATCGCGGAGAGCCAGCGCGACCTTCTCCGGTGTGATTGGCAGAGAGCGGAAGCGGACCCCCGTGGCTGCAGCGATAGCATTAGCGACTGCCGCCGGCGGGTGGATTACAGGCGACTCCCCAAGTCCCTTGCTGCCGAAGGTCGTCAGGCTCGAGGGGTGCTCGACAATGATCACCTGTATCTCCGGCAGGTCTGCAATGGTGGGAAGCTTGTAATCGGTCCAATTGGTGTTGGTCCGCATGCCTTCCCGGTCGTACAGCACTTCTTCCATGAGGGCCATCCCAATGCCCTGCATCACGCCGCCCTCGATCTGCCCCTCAATCAGCGTGGGGTTGACCGCTCGGCCGATGTCATGGGCCGCGGCGTAGCGCAGCACGCGAACCACTCCCGTATCCGGGTCGACGTCTACTTCGGCCGCGTGGCAGTGGAAGCTGGGATAGTGGAATGCCGGGTAGAAGCAGGATTTCAGCCGAGTGTCGTCGTAGGTTGTCGGATCCGGGCGGGATTCGGCGCGGCTGCGCAGGCTGTCGGCCGGCGCTCGCTGGGCCAGTTCCCTGAGCGAAATGCGATCCTGCGGTGCTTCAATGGCGACGACAAAGCCGTCGCGCAACTCAAGAGCATCCTTGCTCGTTTCCAAGAGCTTTTCGGCAAGGGTCAGAAGCCTGAGGCGCAGTTCCAGGCAGGCGAATTGGGCGGCGCGACCGACGTTCGAGACCGTCCGGCTGCCCTGGGAGCCCCAGTCCCACAATCCGGAAAGCGTGTCCTGGACTTCGATGATCACATCTTCCAGGTCGACCCCCATCGTTTCGGCCGCGATCTGGCGAACACCCCCCATGATCGCCCCAGTGCCGATCTCTTGTGTCCCGACGCGGACTACGATTCTCCCCGCCTCATCGACCAGGGCCTCGGAGGTCGACAGCTGGAGCGTGGTGGTCCACCATCCCAGCGAGAGGCCCTTGCCGCGGCGAGGCCCGCTCGGCTGGCTCCAGCCAATGGCCTGCGCCGCGCGTTCGACCGCCTCCCGCAGCCCGACGGCCGTCAGAATCTGCCCGTTGGGGGCTTGGTCGCCCTCGCCGAGGAGGTTGTGGAGGCGTAGGTCGAGCGGATCCATATCGATGCGCGATGCGACCTCGTCCATGTGGGTTTCGAGGGCAAACACGCTCTGTGGCCCGCCCGGACCGCGGTAGGCACCGAAGTTGGTCTTGTGGGTGAGGACGCCATAGACATCGATGGCCAGGTTCGGAATCCGGTAGGGCCCGCCGAGACACAGCACGCCGACGGAAGCGATTTCCGGCGTTGAGCCGGCATAGGCGCCCCCGTCCATCACCATCCGAGCCGTCCGCGCCACAACCGTGCCGTCGCGCATGACGCCGGTTTTCAGGTGAGTTCGTGTCGGATGGCGCGGCAGACCCGCCAGCAGCTCGTCGGTCAAGGGGACGACCATGCGCACCGGCTTGCGCGCCTGCCGCGAGAGGAGTGCGGTTAGAGGCTCGATCTGCGGATACAGCTTGGAGCCGAAGGTGCCGCCGATCCCGGTCGGGACGATACGCACCTCTTCCTCGGGCACCCCAAGCACATGGGCGACATTCGTGCGGATCCAATAGGGGAGTTGGGTATTGGTATGGACCGTGGGAGGTTGGCCTGGCAGCACCGCCGCCGTCGCCACCCGCGGTTCGACGTGCGACTGGTGGACGCTTTCGGTAGAGTAGTCACCTTCGATAATGAAATCCGCGCCGGCGAAGCCTGCCTCGACGTCTCCGGTTCGCAAGGAAGCGAGGCAGCAAACGTTGCGCTCGCGCACCAGCCCTTCCTCCGCCCGGTAGGTGCTCCAGGCTTCGTGCACCAGCGGGGAATCGGGCTCCATCGCCTTCTCCGGGTCGACGATCGCCGGCAGGGGTTGGTAGTCGATGCTGATCAAGGCGATGGCCTGTTCGGCGATCGCTGGCGTGCGGGCGGCGACGGCCGCCACTGGCTCGCCATGGTATCGCACGCGATCGGACGCCAGCAGCGGCTGATCCCAAACCACGCCCGGCATCAACAGTCCGGCAGGCAGATCGTCTGCGGTCAGTACGGCTTCGACGCCTGCGAGGGCCTGGGCCCGGCTAGCGTCGACCGAGCGGATCAAGGCATGAGGATGAGGGCTGCGCAGGATGGCTCCATACAGCTGGCCCGGGAGATGGAAGTCCATCCCGTAGACGAAGGCGCCGGTCGACTTGGCCAGGGCGTCCTGACGCGG
>JALHUE010000356.1 GCA_022866145.1 Anaerolineales bacterium
GCATGAAGGATCCGAAGCGCATGCTTCGTGGAGATGGATGACGTCCCGTCAGGTCCAATTCAGTTCACCGCCCTTCCGCACCCTGATCGGCATCCTGCCGGTCTTGGTGCTCACCATTGGAATCGGCTACAGCGCAGCCTACGCCTTCCTCGTCCCGCAGTCCGGGTTCGAGTTCAGTTCGCTCTGGGTGGTCTTGCTGGCGCCAGACTGCGCCTCGGAATCCGAGTGGTGTCAAGCGAATCCGGGCCGGGTACAACAAGGGGACCGGCTGATCCAGATCGGCGATCTGACTTTTGAGCAGTACACCAGCGATCCACTTACCCGGTCATTTGAGGGGAGCAGCCCGGGCGAGCTCGTGCCGATCAAGCTCGAGCGCGGCGGCGAGGTTCTGCAGATCGATTGGCTGATGCCAAGTCCGGGAATCGGATCCGGTGTAGCCAATGCGTTGCTCGTTTCAATCCCCTTTCTCCCCTTCTGGGCCGCCTCGTTCTTGGTCTTCCTGCTCATCCGCCCACGGGACGAGCGCTGGGGAATCTTGATCCTGTTCTTCTCAACGACTGCGCTCTGGCTGGCGATTGGGAGCGTCTCTATTACCGGGATCGGCTACTCTGGTGTTGTGTATGCGGCCTTGATGTTGATCATGCTACCGATCTACATTCACACCCACCTGGTCGTTCCACAGCGGATGCCGAGCGCCAAACCGGGCCTCGGCCTGGCGTTGCTCTATGCCGCAGGCACGATCGGCGCCGTGCTCGTGTTGTTGTCGATTGTCCCCCGCTGGATCTGGTACCTGGCGGCGCTTGGGGCCTTCGTGGGGAGTATGGCCATCCTGCTCTATCGCAGCTTCGTGCTTCCATCTGCCTCCCAGCGACTCCCGACCCGCCTGATGCTGTTCGGAATCGGCATGGCTTTCTTCCCCTCCTTGCTGATCTTCATCGTGCCTGCGATCCTGGAAATCGAACTCCCCTCCCGCTGGGGGACGGCGATCGCCTTGCTGGCCCTTCCGGCGCTCCCCCTAACCTATGTCTACGCGGCCTTCAAGCGGCAGTTTGGCGACCTCGAGTTCCGGGCGAACCGCGTGCTCGGGTTGTACACCTTCATCCTGGCGTACTCCACGGCCTTCGCCCTGGTATTCGTTCTTGTGAGCGCTTCGATCACCTCCCAGGAGGGGGATGTCATCGCCGCCCTGCTGGTGTCGATCCTGTTCATCGCCTTCGCGCCTTACTCCCAATCGCGCTTCCAGCGCTGGTTCGAGCACCTGGCGTATGGCTCGGTCTATGATCCGGATGAAGTGCTGACGCGGTTCTCTCAGAACCTGCCGATCGCCTCCGACCCGGAAAAGCTGGTACGGCTGATCGCCGACGAGATCACCCCCAGTCTGTACATCCGCCAGTCAGCCCTGTACCTGATGGATGGTGCCGCCAGCTTGATGTACGCCCGCAATCTGCGGTTGGAGGAAACCGACCTCGGGCTTCTGGCATTGGGGGCCCTGCTGCAAGACGCAGGTCACTACCGACCTCCGGGGATCGTCCAGGGATCTGACGCCGACTGGGTACGCTTGGCGCTTCCGCTGGAGACGCGCGATCGGCATGTCGGTGTGTGGTTGTTTGGACAGCGAGATCCGGACGACCACTACGCTCGGAAGGATATCCAGCTTCTATCCACCCTGGCGGCTCAGGTCGCCTTGGCAATCGAGAATTCCCGGCTGTACGTCGCCTCTCAGCGCCAGATGCAGGAGCTGACGGGGCTGTACGATGTCGCCCTGGCGACCGGCACGGCTCTGCAGGTCGATCGCCTCCTGCGCGAAGTGTATGCCCCGGTGCGAAGACTGATTGCGCTGGATGCCTTCGCCGCCTCGCTTTACCACCCAAAGGACAAAACGATCGAGATCCTGCTGGCCGTCGAAGACGGCCAGCCAGTTCCGGAAGCCATTGGGGTGCGCTTCCCGGCCTCGGCTGGCGGCCTGACCAGTCAAGTGGTCGCCACGGGTCGGTCACTGCTGGTCGGCGAGGTTCAAGGCGACATGTTGCCCGCCAGCGCCTCCGTGGGCTCCGTTGAGCGCATTCAGTCGTGGCTGGGCGTGCCGTTGCTGGCTCGGGAGCAGCTGGTCGGGGTGATATCTGTGCAGGCCTTCCGTCCAAATGCCTTCAGCGAGAAGGACCAGCGTTTCCTGGAGACGCTGGCGGGTCAAGTGGCGACGGCGATGAGCAACGCCATCCTGTACGAGGAGACTCGCCAGCGAGCGACCCAGCAGGAAGCCCTCAACGCCGTGATTGCCGCCGCCGCAGGCGCCACGGCCCTTCCGGACCTGCTGGAGACCGGGCTGGAGCAATCGATCCGGGCCCTGGACGTCCCGGCCGGGGTGGTGTGGCTCGACCACCCGCTGGTGGCCCGGGCCCGAGGCGTAGCCGCCGAGCTTCGACCATTGGCCGCGCGCATGGTTGCCATCGCCCTCTCCCGGCCGTGGCCGGTTCTGGCCGAAGACGACTGGCGGGGCAGGCTAGATGATCCGACCCATGCCGCCCTCGCCACAGAGCTGCACGAGCTGGGCATCCGCGCCACCCTGACGGTGCCCCTGATTGCGGAAGGACGTCCGATCGGCGGTTTGACTCTGGCCGGCCCAGACCCTCATCGTTGGAGCCGTGAGGAGATGGGGGTGGCCGAAGCCATCGGCCGCCAGCTGGGAAGCGCAGTGGAAAGGCTGCGTCTGCTTGACCAGATCCAGGAAAACGCCAGGCAGCTTCAGCGCATCCTCGATAGCGTGGAGGAAGGAATTCTCATCCTGGATGAGAGCCTGCGGGTGACGCTGGCCAACCCGGCCGCCCAGGACTACATCCGCGCCCTGGCCGATGCCCGCATCGGGGACCGGCCGACTCGGCTGGCAGGCATTCCGATCGAGGAGATCCTGCAGCCGAGGCCGGGAGGGCTTCCGCATACCGTCACTCTCGGTGCTCCTTCGAATCAGGTGTTTGAGATCCTGAGCACGCCATTCGTCGTCGCCGGCAAGCGAGAAGGCTGGACGTTGCTGATCCGGAACACCACGGACGCCTTCCAGATTCAGCAGATGGCCCAGCAGCAAGACCGTCTGGCGGCCGTCGGGCAGCTCGCCGCTGGCATCGCCCACGACTTCAACAACATCATGGCCGCCATCATCCTGTACGCCGAGATGCTTCTGGCCCAGCCAGACCTGACTGGTCGATCTTCCGAGCGCCTGCTGACCATCCTGGAGCAGGCGCAACGGGCCTCCGGGCTCACCCGCCAGGTGCTGGATTTCAGCCGCCGGTCGGTCATGGAGCAGCACCCGACCACCCTCGTACCGTTCCTCAAGGAGTTGCTCAAGCTCCTGGCCCGCACGCTGCCGGAGAGTATCGCTCTCCGCCTGGATTTTCAAGAGGAGGATGTGATCGTCAACGCCGACCCCGGCCGGCTGCAGCAGGTCTTCATGAACCTCGCCCTCAATGCCCGGGATGCGATGCCGGCTGGGGGTGAGCTCCGCTTCGATCAGGCGACGCTGGACGTCCTGGACGGCCAGATCCCGCCTTCGCCCGGCATGGCCAAAGGGCGGTGGGTGTGCATCGCAGTCTCCGACACCGGCGAGGGGATACCCTCCGAGGCTCTGCCCCACATCTTCGAGCCTTTCTACACGACCAAGGACGTCGGCTCGGGAACTGGCCTCGGACTGGCGCAGGTGTATGGCATCGTCCAACAGCATGGCGGCCATATCCTGGTACGGAGTGAGCGCGGGCGCGGGACCCGATTCTCGATTTACCTTCCAGTCCTTTTCGCCGTTGCCGGACCGTCGGAGGCGAGGGCAGCCCAGGCGGTGGTGCGCGGGCACAAGGAAACCGTACTTGTGGTCGAGGACGATGCCGCCACCCGCGAGGGCGTCCGCCAGGTCCTCGAGTCCCTCGACTACCAGGTGCGGGTCGCCTCGGATGGCGAGGAAGCGCTGGAGGTCTTCAAAGGCCAAGGCGGGTTCGATCTGGTGGTGACGGATCTGGTCATGCCGGGTGTCGGCGGAATGGCGCTTTACAAAGCCTTGAAGGAGCGGGACCCGAAGGTCAAGGTGATCATCATGACCGGGTATCCTTTGGGCGGTGGGACGCGGGAGCTGCTGGAGGAAGGCCAGGTGTTCTGGATTCAGAAGCCGTTGAACACCGCCACCCTCTCCGCTGCCGTCCGGCAGGCATTCGGCGATTCTCCCGTGGAGGGTGCGTAGGCCGCGAGCGATCGGACCCTCCGGTCGGCCGGAGGCTTGTCCAGCGGCAAGACCGGACCCTGCCCGCGCGGTACGGAACTTGCTTCCGGCTGGAGGCCGACGCATCCCCGGCTTTCAAATTGGGCCGCGTTGTGCATAATTATGAGGCCACGGTCGGTGTTGCTGCCTGCCAGGGTGGGAGACGAACACGCGTGCGGACGATAGCCATCGCCAACCACAAGTCCGGGGTCGGTAAGACCGCCACCACGCACGCCCTCGGGGCACTGCTGGCGGAACGCGGTCGGCGGGTGCTCCTCCTGGATCTCAACCCCCAAGCCGACCTGACGGCGTTTTGTGGCATCGAGAGCGCGGCCGGGGTCAGCCTGGCGGAAGTCCTGGGCGGGACCCTGCCCGGAATCGTCCCCCTGCGGGACATCCTGCGGGAAGTCCTGCCCGGGCTTTACTTGTTTCTGGCGCCAAGCGACCTGGCGCTGGCCCCCAGCGAGCTTGGACTGCTGTCACGCATGGGGCGCGAGGAAGCCCTCAAGCACATCCTCCAGACCGTGAGCGAGGATTTCGACCTGGCATTGATCGACTGTCCCTCCAATTTGGGACTGCTGACGCTCAACGCCCTGACGGCCGCTTCGGCTGTCCTGATCCCCACCCAGCCTCAGATCCCTGACCTGCGGGCCCTTTGGTTCTTCCTGGCGACGGTGGAGCAGGTGCGCCATGAACTCAATCGGAACCTGGAGACTCTGGGCATCCTGGTTACCTCATACGACTGGCGCCTGAGTCACCATCGGGCTGCGGTCGAGGCCATGGTGTCCGCCAGGCTGCCGATCCTGCCGGTTGGGCTCGGCCGGAGCACGCGGGTCAGCGCCTCGGTCATGGCCGACGAGCAGACCCTAACCTACTTGCCCACCAACCGGGAGGCCCAGGCGGAGCTGGCGGACTTGATCGAGCGCTGGCTGGACGGCGGTGGCGCCTCTAGCGGCCGGGCCCCCGGGCGGGCGGGCGCTTCAAACCGAGCGGAAGGACCCTCCCAAGCCTAGGACCAAAGGGTTTGTTGCGCGCCTGCCCCGACGGTGTACACTATTCTCACGCAGGTTCACAGGCATGGCGGGGAAGACGAAGCGAGTCGTCTGCATCGAAGACGAGCCGGAGATGATCGACCTTGTGCGGCTGATCCTCGGTCGCAAGGGGTATGATGTCATCGGGGCCAATGGCGGCATCGAGGGCCTGGACGCTGTCCGCCGTGAACGGCCGGACATCGTCCTGCTGGACTTGATGATGCCGGATATGGACGGCTGGGAGGTCTACCAGCAGATCAAGGCCGACCCCGCCCTGAAGGAAATCCCCGTGGTCGTGGTCACAGCCAAGGCGCAGTCGATCGACAAGGTGCTCGGACTGCACATCGCCAAGGTGGACGACTACATCACGAAGCCATTCGGGCCGCAGGAGCTCCTTGAAAGCGTTGAGAAGATCCTCAGCGTCGCCAGTTGAAGCTCCTAGCCAAGAGCAATGGAACGGGGCGGACACAGGCCGCCCCGTTGCGCGTGGTTAGATATGACTCGCGATGTCGAGGTCATCAATCACACCCGGGATGAGCGCCTTCTGCTCAGGGCGCGCTGGTGTGCTTCCTTCGCCTGCCGCTTGAGAGGCTTGATGTTCCGCCGCTCGTGCCGGGCAGGCCAGGGATTGGTGCTCGTCCAGAAGCGGGCATCGCGCTGGGACGCAGCAATCCACATGCTGTTTGTCTTCATGCCCCTCGGAGTCGTGTGGCTGGACGACAGAGGTATCGTCATCGAGGCGGTGCTGGCTCGTCCTTGGCGCTTCTACCTGCCGTCCCGGCCGGCGCGCTTTGTCGTGGAATCAGTTCCAGACCTGTTAGAATTCGTCCATCCGGGTGATCTGATCCACTTTCGCGATGCCTGAGTCCTACCGCTGGTCCGCCCTGCTTGCCCTGTTCCTATGCTTGGTCATTGTCCCCGGCGCCGGGGCTCAGGGCTCCGGCCCGATCTACGTCGTTGAAGAGGGCGACTCGCTTTGGGGCGTTGCCTCGCGTTTCGGCACGACGGTCGAAGCCATGGCCCAGGCCAATGGGCTGAGTGCCAGCAGTGGGATCTCTCCCGGACAGCAGCTGGTGATCCCGGGATTCGAGGGCGTTGTCGGCAGGTTGGTGACGCATGACGTCGCTTTCGGCGAGGATCTGGCGAGCGTGGCCCAGGTATACGGTGTTGATGCGGCCAGTCTACTGGCACTGAATCGAGGCCTGAGCCCGGAGCGGCTGTATGTTGGCCAGCCGCTGATTGTGCCCCTCCAGCAGGACAACCCGCTGGCGCTGGGCGAGGCCAGGCGCGTTCTCATCGGGCGGGGCGAGAGCCTCAACAGCTTTGCCAGTGCAGCCGACCAGAACCCGTGGAGTCTCCAGTTCAAGAACGGCGCCGGCCCGCGCCTGTGGCTCCTGCCGGGTGACAGCCTGGCACTCCCGGCTGATGGCGTGCCGAACATTGCCCTTGCGAGTCCGCTGGCCGGTGCCGGACTTGACCCGGCGGTCGGTACTCAGGGCCAGACGCTCACCATCCGCCTGCAATCCGAGGGGGATCTGGTGGCAGAGGGCGAGGTGGCTGAGTGGCCGCTTGTCTTCCTAGCGGATGAGACGCAGGGCTACGTCGCACTGCAAGGCATCCATGCCATGGCCGAGCCGGGAATCTACGATATCGAGATCCGCTGGAGCGGCGATCCGGGGTCGGAGGACTACCAGCGATTTCGGCAGCCTTTGCGGATCCGGGCCGGAGAGTTCGGCAGTGAGGCGCTAACCGTCAAGCCGGAGAGCCTCGATCCGGCCGTCACCGTTCCAGAGGACGCTCTCGTCCAGGGGCTGGTGACTCCAAAGACCCCCGAGAAACTCTGGCGGGGCGCCTTCGAGTTTCCCTCGGAGTTCTACACCGATCAGTTCCCTTCGGTCTTCGGCACTCGCCGCAGTTACAACGGCGAGGGGTACTTCAAATACCACAATGGGCTGGACTTCTACGGCGGGACGGGGGTGCCCATCCTGGCGCCGGCCAGAGGTCGGGTGGTCTTTGCCGGGCCGCTGCAAGTGCGGGGCAATTCGACCTACATCGACCATGGCTGGGGCGTGTACACCGGATACCTGCATCAGTCGGAGATCTTGGTCGAGGTGGGGGAGATGGTAGAGGCCGGGCAGGAGATCGGCCGGGTGGGGGCCACAGGCCGGGTGACTGGGCCGCACCTGCATTGGGAGGTGTGGGTTGGGGGTGTCCCGGTCGACCCGCTTCAGTGGGTCGCTCAGCCGATCCCGTAGCGGTTGGGGGGGCGTCGAGTCTACGGCCCGGCGACTTCTCAGGCGTCTGGGGCCTCACCCTCGCCGGAGGCCGGGATTTCACCCAGGCGATAGGCCTGGATCAGCTCGCGGGCGGCGGCCTCGTCGCCCTCGAGCACCAGCAAGTCGACGACCCCCAGCGGCCCAACTCCCAGACCGATCGTCGCCCCGGCGGCTTCCTGCGAGAGGTTTGCCTCGATGCCCTCCGAGGCGAGGAGCGCCCGGAGGATCTCCCCTTCCAGCGACCCGTTCACGCTCGCGACTCGAATGACCTTCTCCTCCATCGCGCCTCCGGCGTGTAGTATAATCCCGAAGCCTCGAGGGCAACTACGAAATTCTGATGTCTTCCCCCCCAACCGCCGTCACTGATCGCCTGTGGGCTGGGTACGAAATCTCAGACCGCGATCTAGAATTCATCTTCAACCTCCTGCTCGACCGTGAAGTGCCGCTCACGCCGGCGGAAATGGTACGCGCCCTGGTGGAGGAGCGGCTGGCAAGCTGGGAGGCCGAGGCCCAGGCGCAGCGGGCTGCAGATCTGCCGAGCTACGTGCCTGCGGAAGGCTACGGAGTAGGCCAGACTCTGTGCTTCCCGCTGCTGGGCGGCCAGGTCGGACAGGTGATGGCCGTGCGCCCGGGCGAGAATCCCGCCCTGGGCAACTTCGAGGTCATCACGGTGGCATTCGCCGAGGACAGGCCGCGCGAATTCGCTGCCCGATTGGCCGACCACGCTCTGAGCCGGCTTCCAGCAGAGACTGCGTCGCTCGACGGAGAGCCGAGCCTCGACCTGGCCTTGAGAGTGTATGGGAGTCGGCTGGAGGCCAAGCTCGCCGACAGGCTTTCTCAAACCCCTGACATCGTCCGCATCGCCGGCCGCTGGTTTCCGACCCAGTTGCTGGCGGATGTCAACGTCGGTCATCTCAACCTCGCCGAAGCCGTGCTGGATATGGCAGGGGGTGGCCCGCTCCCGACGGCGGAATTGCTGCCGCACCTCGGGCTGCCCGAGTCGGTCGACTCGCTGCTGGCGGCATTCTCGGTGGACTATGCCCTGCAGGAGAACGAGCGATTCGACGAAGTCGGTCCCGCCGGGCAGGTCCTGTGGTTCCTCAGGCGTCTAGAGCCTCCCGAGGTCCTCTTTCGTCCGCCGCGCCTCGAGCCTGCGAGTCCGACGCCGAGGCTCCCTTCCTTGAGTGACGGGAGCCTCTCACTCTGCCGGCAAGTCGATGACGAGTTGAGCCTCTACCCGGCTGAGCCAGCGGACGAGGGCGAGGTCCGCCTGGCGCTGCTCTTCCCACACTGGAGAGTGGGGACTCTTCCCCTGTCGTCGCGCCTGCGCCCGCTCTTTCCGACGGCCTATGAGGCCCCCCGCATCCGTTTCATCCTGGTGGACGGTCACAGCGGCGAGAAGTTTCCCGGGTGGGTAGTCCGAGCCGATCGCTACGTGTTCGGCCTAGAGGAGTGGTACCGCCGACACGAGGTTCCTGTAGGAGGGTTGATCCAGGTGCGTCGGGGGGAGACCCCCGGAGAAGTGATTGTCCAGGTGGTGGACCGACGCCGCCGGACCGAATGGATCCGCACCGTGGCCATTGGCGAGGGCGGGCAAATTGGCTTCAGCATGTTGAAGCAACCCGTCGGCGCCGCCTTCGACGATCAAATGATTATCGGGCTTCCGGACCTGGCGAAGATGGATAAGGCCTGGCTCTCCGGCCCCCAGAGGCAAATGCCGCTGGAGAAGCTGGTCCCATCGGTCTTCCGCGAGCTCGCCAAGCTCAATCCCCAGAGCGCGGTCCACGGCCAGGCGCTGTATTCGGGGATCAATGTGCTGCAGCGTTTGCCGCCGGAGGTCATTCTGGGCGAACTCGAAGCCCGGCCGTATTTCGTTCACGTTGGCGATCACTACTGGCGGTTGGACGAGTCGGCCTGGAGTCAGCGATGACGCTCTCTTCGGCCGAGCGTGCCCAGATGCTGGTTCGTCCCACGCTTAGTACGAGATTCCATATCGACTTCGATTGGTGGGAGAGGGCTGACCGCGACTGGGCCGTGTTGCTGCGAAGCCACCTGTGCCTTGAGCATCAGGCTCTGTTGGTAGACCTGGAAGCGGACGCACTTGTCGACCACGTGGATCCGGAGACGGCGGAAGTCACGTGCGTGCCTGGCTTGCAGCACACCCTGATGACCCACTGCGCGCTGCAGCCAGACTACATCAGCCCTCAAGGGAGCCTGGTCGACGTGGTCTTCCGTGTCTTCATGGCCAACGGCAACGTTCCCCTGTCGTGCCAGGAGCTAGGAAGTCGGCTCGGTCGTCCGGCTGAGACTATCCTACGCACGCTGACCGGTCCGAGGGTGTATCGCGGCATCCGACCCGCGCCAACGGGTTAGGCCGTCGGCTGGCTGGATTCGCCGCACCACACGGCGCCCCTCTTCCCCTGTGCGCCGATCCCAGGCGGAATAGCCGGTGCCGGACGAATTGACGCCAGGCTGCTTCGCGCCCCGATGCGGGATCTGCCAAGCTCCGGTTGGAGGCGGTCGGCCGCTCGATCTCCGAGCTACGGCACGAGCAGGTTGAAGTCGTCGAAGCGAATGTCGGCACCCGGGGTGGAGAAGGTCCCGGCGATCAACCCCACATCGCCGCTGGCGAAGTCGGAATCCTGGACCTCGGCAACGAGTTGATCGTTGACGTACAACCTCAACCTGGGCCCAATGCACTCGGCGGCCA
>JALHUE010000357.1 GCA_022866145.1 Anaerolineales bacterium
CCCGGCGTTGCCCGTCGCGCTTGTCAGCCGGGAGCAGATCCTGCAGGTGTTCACCAACCTGATAGGGAATGCGGTCGCCTATACCCCGCCTGGCGAAGAAGTTGCGGTGTGCAGCGAGATCTGGCTGGAGGATGGGCGCGCTCGGGTGGCGGTGCGGGTGCGCAACGATGGCCCCCCGATCCCGGCCGAGGACCTGCCGCGCATCTTCGAGCGCTTCTACCGGGGCAAGACAGCCCAACAGACGGGCGAGCCCGGCACCGGGCTGGGTCTGCCGATCTCGCGCCAGATCGTCGAGCGCCATGGGGGCCGCATCGAGGCCTCCAGCACGGAGGCCGAAGGCACCACCTTCACGGTATGGCTGCCGGCCGACGGACGGCCGTAGCTTGGGGGGTGGGCCATACCGGGGTGCCGCCGGTGCGGGAAGCTGGCCGCATTGCGCCCTCCCCCGGGGGGCGGTAACATAGGCAGGATAGGCGAGGCCAGTGCCCGGACGGGGGAAGGGCGCACCCATGCTGCAATAGCGGGAGCCTGGGCTTTGCCGTCGTTGGGCACGCATGGGTGTCGTGCGCCTGATGGTGCGGGTCGTGAAGGGGACCTCCCTGCGCCGCGCCCTGCTCTGGGGCGCGGCGTTGGCATCACTCACGTCGCTGGTGCTTCCGTCGTCCCTGGCTGAGGCGCGCCCACTTCTGGCGCCGGCGCCGTCCGTCTCTCTGGGCGTTCCGGCGCAGGTCCCGCTGGGAGAGCCCTTCTCATTCTCGGTCACTTTTGACAACGCCTCCGGCACTTCGACGGACGTTGGCTATGGCCCAATCCTCGACTTGATCTTCCCGGTCAATGGGGCCGACGGCAACGCCGGTGCCGCCACGCCGGACGGGATTACCTTCGTTAGCGCCTCGTACCTTGGTGTGGCGCTCAACTCGACAGTCCTGCCCTTCCCGGATGCGGACGGCGCCGGTCCGGGAACAACGGGCTGCGTCAACCACCCCTACTACCGGAACACCTCCGGCGTTCGCTTGCAGGTGTGCGGGACGGCCGGCGACGCGCTGGTGGTGCTCCAGCTGCCCTTCGGATCCTTCGCCCCCGATCAACCAGCCATCACCGTCAGTGTTCAGGCCAATCTGAGCAACCTGGCCGACCTGGGCACCGGTCTGACGCTCAAGGCCCGCGGCGGCTTCCGCTTCGGCGCTGACCCGCTCGACAACTGGTGCTGCGATGCGGTCATTGTCAACCCGGCCAGCATCGACGGAACCGGTTGGCCGAGCGCGTCTGTGGCACCTACGCTGCTGACACTGGCCAAGGCGTACTCCGGGCCCGAGAATGAGACCGCCACCGGGCCCAACTTCCCGCGGCGTTACACGCTGACCGCCGGTATTGCCGATGCCCAGTCCGTGAACAACCTGACGATCGCGGATACGCTGTCGTCAAACCTGCAGTTCACGAGCGTCGTCAGCACCAGCCCAGCCGCCGTGTGCACGCCTCCGCCGGCGGGGATTCCCGGAGGCACA
>JALHUE010000358.1 GCA_022866145.1 Anaerolineales bacterium
CAGCACCCCGCAGCGAAGCAGAAGGGTGCGGGAATCCAGAGGATTCTTCCCATCGGGCGATGCAGGTCGGCGTCGGCGTACCGTCGCCGGCGGCGTGTTGGGTGGGGCGGCCGCCACTCACGTGGCACCTCGCCTGGGTCCTTGCTTCCGCAGGGGCGACGGACGGGGCGCCTCACCTGGATGCATGCCCTCGGCCTCCTCCCGCTCCACTGCGAGCGCTCCCACTCGAACGTCAACGGGACCCGGCCGCCTGCCGGGTCCCGCGTTTCGGTCTTGCGCACGTAGTCTGCGCGTTACGATGCGTTACGATGCTGTGACTATTGTCCGGTCGCCGGGGGGATCGTCGCGGCAGGCGCGAGCGTCGGCAGCGGCAGCAGGTACGGATTGTCGCTCGGCACCAGCATCACCTGGATGCCCGGCGCCAGCCGCTGGATGTACTCATAGTTGAGCAAAGCCGGGTTGCTGCGCAGGGCAGCCCCGATCAGCTCGAGCGCCTTGGACTGGGCTTCGGCCTCGATCAGATTGGACTTGGCCTTGCCTTCGGCGTCGATCACCAGCGCATCGGCCCGGCCCTGCGCCGTCTGCCGGGCCTGCTCCGCTTCCTGCTTGCGCTGCTGGACTATCAGCTCCGCCTGCTGGGCCAACTGTTCGGCGATCTGCTTCTGCTCCACCGAGGCGGCGTACTCCGGCGAGAAGGTGATGTTACGCAGGATGAAATCGATCAGCACCAGGCCATTCTCCTGCATCTTCTCTGTCAGGGCGGTTTCCATGCTGGACTGGAAGTCATCTCGTCTGGAGGTCACGATCTCTTCGACGCCGTACTGCGAGGCGGTATCGCGGATAATGCCGCGCGCCTGGGGCCGGATGAGCTCGTCGACGTATCGGTTCTTCCAGTCGATGTGCACGCCGATGACCTCATTCGGGTCGATGGCGAAAATGACCGAGGCGTCAATGAACAACTCTTGCCCATCGGACGTTCGGGCTGTTACCGAGTCATCCCCCTGGACGGCGCCCTCCAACGGGGCAATCGACATCGTGTAGGACTGGCGCGAGATCGGGTAGAGGACGACGTTCTCAAAGAAGGGGACCACCCAGCGCAACCCTGGCTGGAGCGTCTCTTCCCGGTAGCCCTTGGGCGCCAGAGCGGAGATCACCACACCTCGCTCCTCCGGTTGGATGAAGACCAACCCGGCGGCGACGACCGTGAGCAAGATGGCGATGCCGACGATCGCTAAGACGACGGTGCCGGACTTACGGATCGGCTGGCCGCGCCCGGCCCGCATAACCGAGGTCGCAATCACCGCAATCGCCGCCAACCACGCCAGCGACGCCATCAATCGGACGACCTGTGCAACGTTCATTCAAGCCTCCTGGAAAACTCAACGATGAGCTGAAGTTTGAGACGATTATAGCAGGTGGCCCCCTGCTGTCGCCTGACGTTGCCCTGACCGGAGCGCCATGCTAGCATGCGCCCGTGCGTCGGATTCAGACAGTCATCCACTCGCTGGGCCTGGATGCCCTCGGCACGCCCGTTGTCCGCCTGCGCACGCCCGAGGCCTGGGTCGTCGCCCCGGGACAGGCCATCCTGGCCGATTTCCTCGGGGCCTCCGGTCTCCTCACGCCTGTGTTTCCCTGCGAGATCGAGCGCGGCCTGCTGGCACTCCCGGTCGATGCCAGCGGATGCCCGGCTCCGGGGGCTCGGCTCGACCTGTTCGGCCCAGTTGGGGTTGGCTTTCAGCCGCCGGCGGCGGCCCGCCGCTGGCTGCTCTCGAGCACCGAGGCCTCGC
>JALHUE010000359.1 GCA_022866145.1 Anaerolineales bacterium
CAGCACCCCGCAGCGAAGCAGAAGGGTGCGGGAATCCAGAGGATTCTTCCCATCGGGCGATGCAGGTCGGCGTCGGCGTACCGTCGCCGGCGGCGTGTTGGGTGGGGCGGCCGCCACTCACGTGGCACCTCGCCTGGGTCCCTGCTTCCGCAGGGGCGACGGACGGGGCGCGTCACCTAGATGCATGCCCTCGGCCTCCTCCCGCTCCACTGCGAGCGCTCCCACTCGAACGTGAACAGGACCCGGCCGCCTGCCGGGTCCCGCGTTTCGGTCTTGCGCACGTAGTCTGCGCGTTACGATGCTGTGACTATTGTCCCGTCGCCGGGGGGATCGTCGCGGCGGGCGCGAGCGTCGGCAGCGGCAGCAGGTACGGATTGTCGCTCGGCACCAGCATCACCTGGATCCCCGGCGCCAACCGCTGGATGTACTCATAGTTGAGCAAAGCCGGGTTGCTGCGCAGCGCAGCCCCGATCAGCTCCAGTGCCTTGGACTGGGCTTCGGCCTCGATCAGGTTGGACTTGGCCTTGCCTTCGGCGTCGATCACCAGAGCGTCCGCCCGCCCCGCCGCCGTCTGCCGGGCCTGCTCGGCTTCCTGCTTGCGCTGCTCGACGACGAAGGCCGCCTGCTTGGCCTGCTGTTCGGCGATCTGTTTCTGCTCAATCGAAGCCGCGAACTCCGGCGAGAAAGTGATGTTGCGCAAGATGAACTCGTCCAAGACCAGTCCATTCTGGGCAAGCTTCTCCCGCAGCGTGTCGGTGATGCCGGTGACCATGTCGGCACGCTTCTCGGTGACAATTTGCTCGGCCGTGTAGGCTGCCGTACCGTTGCGAACCTCACCCCGCACCAGCGGTCGAACGAGGTCCTCGGAGTAGCGGTCCTGCCAGTTGATATGCACGTCGACGACATCGCTCGGCTTGATCGAGTAGATCACCGAGGCGTCGATCTTGACCTGCTGGCCGTCAGAGGTCCGCGTATCGACGGAGTCGTCTCCTACAACCTGGCCCTCCAGTGGTGCGATCGACATCGTGTAGGTCTGCCGGGAGATCGGGTAGACCACCACGGTTTCCGCGAACGGGATGACCCATTTCAAGCCGGGCTGGAGCGCCAGTTCACGATATCCCTTCTCGGCAAAGGCCGAGATCACCACGCCGCGTTCCTCCGGCTGGATGAACACCAGGCCGGCGGCAACGATCGTCAGCACGATGGCGATACTCACAATCCCCAGTACGACAGCGCCGGATCGGCGCAGGGGCTGGCCGCGGCCGGCGCGGAGAATCGAGATGGCGATGACCGCGATCGCCGCCATCCATGCCAGCGATGCCATCAGCCGAACTACCTGTGCGACATTCATGCCGTCCTCCTTGAAGGGCTCCCTCTGACTGAGGAACCGATGGGATTATAGCAGGTCCCCATCCGGCGCCGGCGGACAGCCGCCTGACGTTGCCCCGACCCCGGCGGCATGCTAGCATCCGCTCGTGCGTCGAATTCAGACAGTCATCCACTCGCTCGGCCTGGATGCCCTCGGCACGCCCGTTGTCCGCCTGCGTACGCCCGAGGCCTGGGTCGTCGCCCCGGGACAGGCCATCCTGGCCGATTTCCTCGGGGCCTCCGGTCTCCTCACGCCTGTGTTTCCCTGCGAGATCGAGGGCGGCCTGCTGGCACTCCCGGTCGATGCCAGCGGATGCCCGGCTCCGGGGGCTCGGCTCGACCTGTTCGGCCCAGTTGGGGTTGGCTTTCAGCCGCCGGCGGCGGCCCGCCGCTGGCTGCTCTCGAGCACCGAGGCCTCGC
>JALHUE010000360.1 GCA_022866145.1 Anaerolineales bacterium
CCGGGAGATGGCGGTGGTGTCGATACCGAACCGCTGGCTTAGCGCCCAGCGGGTCGTTTGGAGTGGGGCGCAGCCGCGCAAGCTGCGCCGACGATGAGTGATGGCGGCAGCTACTCCGGGATGGTCAGCCTGGGCCAGAGATGAATCATGGGTAAACTCAAGACAAAGGGCACCAACCAAAGCGTGAGTGCGTTCCTCAAGCGAATCGAAAACCGGCGGATACGAAGCGACTGCCGGATCCTATCGAAGATCATGGTGGAGGCTGCAGAGGCCAAGCCGAAGATGTGGGGAACCAGCATTGTCGGGTTTGGCTCCTACACCTACAAGTACGCCAGCGGCCGCAAGGGAGAGTGGATCCTGACCGGCTTCTCCCTCAGGAAGCCGAACCTGACCCTGCACATGATGTCCGGCTTTGGGGAGTACGATGAGGTGCTCGCCAAGCTGGGCAAACACAAGACCGCACGGCCTGCCTGCACATCCGCTAGCTTGACGATGTCGACCTTGCGGCGCTGATGCGGGTGATTCGGGCGTCGGTCAGGCACACGGCGAAGGCCTGTGGCTGAATCCGGCTGGGAAGGCATCTTGCCTGGAAGCGGGCAGCCTCCGGGCCGGCACCAATGCGGCCAACCAGCGCCGGGTCTAATTGGGAGGGAGAGATGGGTGTCCTGGCAGATCTGATCCTGGCCGAATCGGCCGATATGCAGGCGATTATCGCCTGCGAGTACCCTTTGGGGACGTACAAGGGGGGAAACGCGGACGGCCTCGACCCACTCATGCTTGCCGAGCTGCATGCCTTGCTCGGCGGCCAGGAGTACAGTGCTGTGCTACCGGAGTATCGACCGACCCTGCAAGCCTCCGAGCAGGGACCGTGGCTGATTCGCATCCCGCCCGACTTAGTCCGCCGGTTGGCGGACCTTCCTCCTCAGGACTACGGTGCGACGGCCTCCAGGTGGGCTGCCGGGGAGCAGATGCGGGAACAGGCGATCGAAGACGAGCAGGCCGAGCAGCTGCTCGAGCGGACGGCCTTCCTGGCGCAGACCGCCGCCTTTGAAGGCAAGGAACTCTTCCTTACGATCTATTGATTGGCCTGGCAGCGGGCCGCCGAATCGCAGGGTACAGCCTGCGAACAGAGAGTTGCCCTCGCTCGGCGCGTGATCAAAGTCCTGATGTCTGGGGCGAAGAGGGCGGGGCCCCTGACGCGCTCCCATTTGTCGGCGCGGAGCGGACTGCGCGCCCAGGTACGCAGTGCCATTCACAACTGATGAAACCGCTTCCCCTGTTGTACTCTGCTCTCCGGTCCCTTGCCCGGTGAGAGCTACGACCCGGCTAGCGGCAGGCAAGCGCCGTCTGCCGTGCGTGGTGGAAGGAATCTCCAGGGTGCCGCGGGAGAGGGGAGATGAGTGTGAAGACGTTGGTCGCGTATGCGAGCAAGTCTGGAGGAACGGAACAGTTCGCACATGCCATCGGCGAGGTGATGAGGTTCGCTTGCCGGACCGTCGGCGTGCAAATCGTCGACAAGGTCGACACGCTGGACGGCAATCAAGCGGTGGTCCTGGGGAGCGCGGTCTACGTGGGTCAGTGGCGGAAAGAGGCAGTGACCTTCCTGGAGGCCAACGAGACATCCCTGGCAAGCCGGCAGGTCTGGCTGTTCTCGAGTGGGCCGACCGGTGTGGGGGACCCCGTCGAGTTGGTGAAAGGCGTCCGGTTGCCGGGGGCTCTGCAACCGGTCGCCGATCGCATTCGTCCGCGAGACATCGCCTTCTCGCATGGCGTGTTGGACACGAAGAAGGTCAGCCTGGCCGAACGACTGGTGATCAAGGGCGTGAAGGCACCTGTGGGCGACTTCCGCGATTGGGAACAGATCAGAGCCTGGGCGGCATCGATCGCCAGCGCGCTCTCAGAAGGCAGCGGCTAGGGCACAGCGCTGGACCAGCCTAGCATGCCTGCAACGGGTAGGGCGCCGATACACCCAAGGCGCGATCCTCGGCCCGGCTTGCGGAACTCGTGCACGCAGCCTCTCTGCTGCAGCGCCTGCATCTCCGCTAGACCGGCCGCCCACCGTCCGAGGATCGGCGAGCGAAGGCGCAAGGAAAGGGGTCCTGGGCGGGCCGACCGGAGGCCAGACGCCCAACCTTGCTCAGCGAGCCCTCGCCCAGGGCCCCCTGGTCCGTCCGCGCTTCGACTCAAGGCTGCCTTGGTGTGAACCTTCGCCCTCAGCGAGCATTATCCAACCGTGATCCGGCTGCCCCCCTCGATTCAGGGGGGAATGAGTGCTCCCGGCCGCCCGGCCAGGGGCTGGGTGCTGATCCGACCAGGGAGATTGATGACCGAGACCGAGTTGGGGGGTGGGTCGAGGCCGCGGGGGGAGTTTGCCCGAACGGTCCCCGCCAAGGAGCTGCTGGCGCCCGGTTCCCCTCGTCCGGCGCGAGCAGCTCGCTAGCGGGCCGGGGAGGAGGCGAGCCGCCGCGTGGATAGCCCTGCACGCCCTGCCTCCTAGCCCTGCGTACCTGTACAATGTTGGTGCTTGAAACGAGAAGCCGAGTCCCTCCAACCGGACCGAATCCGAAGGAGCCCCAGTGACCCACCAGGAACCGCCGCCCGCCTCCAGTTCGGAAGTGTTCGAGCTGATTCAGCAAGAACGCCGCGCATTGGAGCTGGTCCTGGAAAGACTAAGTCCCGGCCTGTGGACGCGGCCCGGCCTGGATGGAGTGCGCTCGGTCAAGGACATGCTTGCCCACATTGCAGGTTGGGAACGAAGGATGGTGGAGTGGCTCGACGCAAGCTACCGCGGCTTGACGCCCGAAAGGCCTGCGCCGGGAATGACCTGGGACGACCTCGACCGGTTGAACCAGATTGCCTATGAGGAGAACAAGCACAAGTCCAAGGAGGCCGTGCGCCAGGAAGCCAAGGCGGCGTACTCCCAGGCTCTGCAGGCTGTCCAGCGAATGACAAACGGGGATCTGCTTGACGGATCGCGCTTCGCCTGGCGGGACGGGGACCCGATGTGGCATATGGTCGCGGCCAATACGTGGTCGCACTACCGAGAGCACCGGGAACAGATTGAGGCCTGGCTTCGGGAGGGTGAGGCGCCTCCTCCGTTCAACGCGAGCGTGGCGGATGGACAGAAAGGAGGCGAGAGGTGAGTCCGAGTTGTTGTACGTTTGTGGCGCGTACCTCCACGACACCCCGGCCTGGCGACCGGAGTACGGCTGGAGGCGGAGTTGGACACACGAGGTTGTGGCACGTGATCCGCAACGTGGCGCTGGGCATGCTGCTCGCGGCGTTCTCTTCCGGCTGCACCGGCTTCAGTTCGCCCGAGCCAGAAGTCGCTTCGATCACCGTGACCTTCGACATGGGCGGGGGAGGCGCCGGCTTCGCCGCAACCATCTACGCCCAGGAGGTCACGACCGGGAGGACCTTCAAGAGCTTCTATCCCGCCGGCTCGCATGGATTGGTGGTCTTGCCCACCTCACCGCCGGTCAGCTTCACCGTCGAAGCCCCAGGGACGTACGTCTTCTACGCTACCCTGATCGAAGCTCCCGAGGACTACCAATACGGTGCTACGAGCTGCGGTCCAGGCGAGCCGTGTCCGGTCTCAGTGTTGAAGGCGATGGACGTGCAGCCCGGAGGCTCCTACCAGGTCACCATTGCCGACCGAGCCGCGCTGACCCCGACACCGGGTGCACCCGTGGCGGTGCCATGGGAGCGGTGAAGCAGCCCAGGGTGAAGCCGGTTCGGGCCGGGCAGGCACTGCCCGCCGCCCCTTCCCCATCGGCCAAGGTCGTGGCAACGTCAAGGGCTTCCGGACGTGAGAGATGCGTCTGGGAGAGGCTGCTGAGGCGCAAGCGGCTCTCGGTCAGGCCGCGGGCGGTGGAACGGGCCGGCCAGGGTCGACCATGAACCCGAGGCGAGCAAAGAGCAGCCAGATGAGCGCCCTCCAGAGAATCGCCTACTTCCAGGGAAGACGAGATGAGATCCCCAACCAGGAGCTGGCACGTTCGTTGGCGAGGGCGCAACAGTCCGATGGGATTGCGGAGATCGCCGCGAATCTACGCAACGAGACCCCTGCCATCCAGAGCGATTGCCTGAAGGTGCTGTACGAGATCGGCTACATCCAGCCCGATCTGATCGCGCCCTATGTGTCCGACTTCCTTCGCCTGCTTGCTACTAGAAACAATCGGTTGGTGTGGGGGAGCATGATCGCGCTGGCAACGATCAGCCGTCTGCGGGCCCAGGAGATCTGGAAGCAGATCGACTTCGTCCTGTCGGCTATCGAGCACGGAACCCTGATCACGGTCGTATGGGGAATCAGGACTCTGGCCGGCGTGGCTAGTGTTGCCCCCACATCCCGAGGCAGAATCCTTCCCATCCTGGCAGAGCACCTCGAGGCCTGCGGTGCGCGAGACTTGCCGATGCATGCCCAGAGCATCCTACCCGCCGTGGACCCGCTGAGTGGCGGGACGTTCCTGGCGATTCTCGAAGACCGACAAGGCGAGCTCACGCCTTCGCAGGCGCGCCGCCTGCAGAAGGTCATTCGGCAGCTGCATCCTGTGGGGTGAGGCGTCGGATGCAGATTTCCGATCGGCATCCGCCTCGGCCGCTGGATCGCCTCACCGCCTCGGCGGGCGCTGAGCGAGGTTTGGCGCAACCTTTCGGTTCAACGCAGCTTGGGCCTATGTCAACCGGAGGCTGTATTCGGCTGCGGGGGTGTGTCTCGGGGAGGGCGCATGGACCAGGTTGAAGCCCTCGGGCTGCTGGCTGCCGCGCTGGAGCCTCACCGCCAGCTCTCCTATGCGGACCTTGTGGGCCGGATCGGCCAGCACGTGGTCCTCGAGCAGGTAGGGGCTAGCGGCGCATCCTACCAGATCGAGATCGAGGTCGTGTGGGACTCGGATGTGGGAGGAGCAGTGCGAGCCATTGGGTCGATCGATGATGGAGGCTGGCGAGCGATTGTTCCGCTGACGGCGGACTTCATCATGGGATCGGATGGCCTTCGGGATGAATGAGGGCCGGTGCGGAGGGAGCTGACCATACTCCCTTGCAGCAGCCCAGGCCTTGGCCATGGGCGCCTAGGGCGCCGAGCCCCACCCGGGTTCGCAGGAGAAGGCCGGGAGAAACTTGTGCATGGTGGGTGACCTAGGCCGAGGCGAACGCAATCGGTTCTGCTACCCTGCCCGTCCGCGATCGTGGAACGCCTTCAGTCAGGAGCAGGCGGGGGCCGAGCCGAAGAGGTGTGCCGGGTGAGCCCCCGTCTCGTGGCCTTCCTGGCCGGCTCGGCTCTCCTGGCTGGCACCTCGCGATCCAGCCTGCTCAAGCCGCGTTCGCACGGGTTCTATCGGTACTTCGCCTTTGAGTGCTTGCTCGGACTCGTGTGCCTCAACCTCAGCACCTGGTTCCAGCGTCCTGCGGCGCCGCTCCAGCTGGCCTCCTGGGCCCTGCTCGGCGGGTCGATCGCGCTGGCGGCCCAGGGATTCTCTCAGCTGATACGGCAGGGCGAGCCAAGCGGATCGATCGAGACGACGACGGTCCTCGTGGCGACCGGGGTCTACCGCCGCATCCGGCATCCGTTGTACGCTTCTCTCCTGTGCTTCGCCTGGGGGGTGGCCCTCAAGGGTCCGTCTGTCGAGAGCGGGATCACGGTGCTGGCTGCGTCCGTCCTCATGTATCTAACGGCCCGGGCGGAGGAGCATGAAAACCGCAAGAGGTTTGGGGAGGCGTACGCCAAGTACGCCGCCGGCACCAAGATGTTCATCCCCTTCGTCTTCTAGCTGCCGGGGGCGGCGAGAATCCCGGCCAATAGAGTCCGATATACTGGGGGGCACGCCCGAGGGGAGCGGGTCCCGCCTGGGCCAGGGCAGCCCGACTGGGGGTCTGGCGCGGACGGCCAGCCGCGGCATTGTTGCCCGCATGGTCCTCTCTTTGCAGGGGCCGACCCCAGTAGGGAGCTAGATGAGCCTCGGCTTGATCCTGCAACCGTTCGCCCCCACGATCATGACCATCGGCGTCGCCCTTGGCGTACACGGCACCCGGCAGCTCCAGGCGGCACGGCGGCGAGCGAGCGCGATTCTGATGCTGAATTCCTGCCCGACGAGCGACTTCGTGCGCGATCTGCTGGGCATCTCTAAGCTGCCGGATGACGTCGGGAAAGAGGAATCTGACCGGCCGCCAGAGGATAAGTTCCTGGCGATCTAGATGGTCCTCGGGACCTGGGAGCGGTTGGGCGTGCTGGTAACCCGGGGCGAGATCGACCTGCCCATGGTCGACGATGCCTGTAGCGGGCCGATTGTACAGTCGTGGCAGGAGCTGGAGCGCTGCATCAAGGAGTTCGCGGCCTGTCTCCATCGTGAGACTGCAATGGAGTGGTTTGAGTGGTTGGCCGAACGGATGATGGAGAGCGAGCGCACGCCTCGCAGAGACAGAGGGCAAAATGGGTGAGTCGATCCCTTCCGGCGTCGAGATCGGGCATGTCCACCTGAAGATCTCCGATCTCGAGCGAGCGATCGGGTTCTATCACGGGGTGCTCGGGTTCGACGTGGTGCAGCGTCTGGGGAATCAGGCCGCCTTTCTGAGCGCCGGCGGATACCACCATCACATCGGGCTGAACACCTGGGAGAGCCGCGGCGGGTCTCCGCCGGCTGAGGGGACGACGGGCCTGTACCACTTCGCAATCCGCTATCCGGATCGCAGGGCGCTGGCCGAGGCGCTGCGCCGGCTGCTGCTTGCGGGCGTATCGCTGGAAGGGGCAAGCGATCACGGCGTATCGGAGGCGCTGTACCTGCGGGATCCGGACAACAACGGGCTCGAACTGTATTGGGATCGTCCGCGCCACGCCTGGCCTCGTGCGGCCGACGGCACGCTGCGCATGTACACCGCGGCCCTGGACTTGAATGCCCTGCTGGCCGAGGCGGGTCCGGCGGAGGCGTGAGCCGACCCCGGCCAGATCTTGCTACAAGTCGATTCTCCCGGTCCGAAGCGAGAGGGTTGGCGTGGGATAGTGGCCTTCTGGGGGCATGTGCTCCATGCAGAGCCCGGGCGATGGATCGGGGGTCAAGCGGTGCACGATGGATTTCGAAAGGAACGTTGCCCTAAGCTCCCCAAGGGGCAAGCGTGATACAATGAATGCACCGTTGGTGCGTCCCGCACGGCGCTTCCCGAACTGGTGTCGGCATCGCCCTCATATCCAGATCGTCCCCACAGAGGAAACCACAGCATGGAGACTAAACTGTACGTTGGCAATCTGCCCTACTCCGCCCGCGAGAGCGACTTGCAGGAGATGTTCGCCAAAGCAGGCACGGTGAAGTCCGTGACTATGATCACGGACCGAGACACGGGCCGCTCCAAGGGATTTGGATTTGTCGAGATGGAGAACCAGGCCGATGCCCAGAAGGCGATCTCGATGTTCAATGGGACGCAGCTTGACGGGAGGGCGCTGACCATCAACTTCGCCCGGCCCAAGGAAGAGGGCTCCGGCGGCGGTTACGGATCGCAGGGCGGGCGGGGTTCGTCAGGACGGCCCCGCGGCCGCGGGCCCAGCCGATACTAGAAGCCTCGTCTCGGCCAACCGGGACACCCGCCCCTCTCGGGCCGGTGCTGCCGGGCTGATCGCAGACCAGTCCCTCCAGCGTGTGGGGCTCTGACTTCCGCCGGTGTTGTCGGCCGACGGCGCCTCCAGCCCACCTTACTTGGCTTGGCGTGATGCACGCGCGGTGCCTGCGGCCGCGCGTGTTGCCTTGTGCCTCCACCGGCGAGCTCTGCCTGCCCGAAGCGCGGCCTCAGCGGTGGCCGGCGGTTTCTCTCAGCCCTGCGTGACGGGCGTAATCCACCTACACTGGGAAGAAGCCGGGCCTGGCGTCGGCCACGCATGAAGAATCCGTGGAAGCGGGAGGGGTTGGCGGCACCAGCGCACCTTCGACGTCTGAGACACAGACGACCATGGGCTCGGGCAGGCAGAACGGACGGAAGTGCGTTTGCGTGGCCCGCCGCAGCCGGGGATGCGCGCCTTGTTGACGGATCCGGATTGTCGGCCCACTGTTCAGCGGCGAGCCATGACCATCGCCTCACCTCGGACATTCTAGGGCTCGGCCTCAGAGCAGGTCCGGCAGGGGGAGGAGAATCCCCAGGCCTCCGGATCCGGAGAGATCGAGGAGCTGGGCTTCAAACCCGTGCTTCTCCGGCTGCTCGTCAGGCTTGCGATCGACTACGGGCCCGCCGAGCGCAGGACCAGCAAGCTGATTGAGGAGAGGTCGCTCCTGCCCACACACCCATTGCCCCGGAGGGGAGCGAGGCCACCGACTTCCAGCCGATGACAGTGCGGGTGAGCCGGGCTGAGTGCGAGCGAATGCGAACCGCGGAATCGGGCAACTGCCTCTCTCGAGTACGGGTCATCCTTCAGGCGCCAGGTGCTGGAGCGGCGGTCGTCTCCCCGGCGCCGGACGGCCGTCAGCCTGGGCGGGCGCGGGTCCCTCGCCCGGAACCCCGGCCGTGAGGCGTACCAATCTGGGGGCGGATGCCTCTGAATCAGGCGCATCGCCCTGCCTCGCACCGGCCGCTAGAGCACCTGTACGGACGGTGATCCCTTAAGGAGGAAAGATGCGGACTCGCGCATTGCTGCTGTTGGTGCTCTCGATCCTTCTCACGTCTTGCGGACCGCTCTGGAACGCCGTCAACCGATCCACCCTCAAGCTGGACGTTGCGGAAGCACTGGGGCCTCAAGCGCTTGACCTTCAACTGCGATGCGAGATGGTGGACAGCACCCGCACCGGCTACTGTCTCGTTCCGGCCGACCGAGAACAAGTCATCGGCTGGGCCGGGGCGCTCGGGATGAGCGCTTCCACTGCATCTACCGCCAGCGCACAGACTCTGCCTCCGCTGGCCTCTGAAGGCAGAGTCGGCTGCCTTGCGCCTGAGAACTTTGGGGATGTGGAAGGCCTGCCTGCATACTGGGTGGGGGGCCGTCCGGAAGCGCTGATCCTGTCCGGGGGTGGCCGGTTTGAGTACATGCTCCTGCTCCACAACCCGGATACTGGGCAAGCCTGCGTTCAGGTTTCGTACGCCTACGGATGAGGCTGCGCCTGCCGGGGGGGTGCCATCCCCGTCGGCAGTTCTGGGACATACCCCAGGAACCCAGCGGCCGGACTCCTGCAAGTCGTTCCAGAGGAGGGCGGAATGGACACCGTCAATCTCGCTGACAAGTTCTCCTTGTTCAGTGAGCTTTGGACACCCAAGATCATTGCCGGACTGAATGGCCAGTTGGTGAAACTGGCGAAACTGAAGGGGGAGTTCATCTGGCACCGACATGACCAGGAGGATGAGCTGTTCCTCGTGATCCGCGGCGATCTGCGGATCGACCTGCACGATCGGACCCTCAAGCTCGGGGCGGGAGACTTGGTGGTAATCCCGGCGGGCGTGGAACATCGGCCGGTTGCCCCAGAGGAGGCCTGGGTGATGCTCTTGGAGCCCGCTTCCACCCTGCATACCGGGAACACCCGGAGCGATCGAACCGTTGATCAGCTGGAGTGGATTTGAATTTTCTCCGAATCCGCCGGCACGGTCGGGCATCCCGTCGGGGAAGGCGACGGCGATGAGTCGACTTGGGCTCGCACGAGCGAGCACGCCGGCGCTGGCCGTGGCGTCCTCACTGGCCTCGGAGTGGAGCCATCTGGCGCAACCGAGATCTTCCCCACCGGGGATCGGACCCATCGGTAGATTGGGGTGGGCTGCAAGCCGGCGGGCAGCCCGGCAGTTGTCCGTGGCGATGCCCGGGCCCAGGGGGTTCCCCGGCGCGCAGAAGGGAACAGTATGATTCACCTGCAGGACCGGTTCGAAGGATATGGGGGCACGGCGCTCTTCGTGCAAGGCTGGCTGCCGGATGGCGAGGCCCGCGCCCACCTGGCGATCGTGCACGGCATTGCCGAGCACAGCGGCCGGTACTCCAACGTTGTCACCCATGGGACCCGCGGCGGTTTCGCTGTGTGGGGATTCGACCTGCGGGGCCATGGCCGGTCAGAAGGGCGGCCGGGACATATCCGATCCTGGGCCGAATACCGTAACGACCTCTCGGCCTTCCTGGCATACATCTCCGACCCCCGGCCTGAGGCCCCGTGCTTTGTCCTGGGGCACAGCCTGGGGGCATTAATCGTCCTCGACTATGTCCAGACGTCTTCCGATGGGCCGACGGGCGCCATCATCAGCGCAGCACCGATCGAACCCACAGGAGTGGCACGACCGCACCTGGTTGCCCTCGCTCGCCTGCTCTCAACCGTCTGGCCGACGTTTACCCTGAATCTGGGTCTGGCGGGGAAGGCCCTTTCGCGCGATCCAGAGGTGGCGGCGGCCTATGAGTCGGACCCGCTGGTGCACAAGGTGGCGACCGCCCGCTGGGGGAGCGAGTGCCTGGCGGCGGTCAAGCGCGTCAAGAGTCAGCCGCAGGCCATCCGCCTGCCGAGCCTGTTCATCCATGGCGGCAAGGACCCGCTGAACCTTGCTCGGGGCGTCTCGGCCTTCTTCGAACAGCTGACGATCGAGGACAAGCTGCTTCGCCTATACCCAGACAGCTTGCACGAACCGCACAACGACCTTGATGCTGCCGTTGTGGTCGGCGACATCTTCGCTTGGGTGACCTCCCACCTGGGGTGATGTATCATGGGCCAAGCCGGGAGGGCTTCATCGCCTCCCGGATTGGCCAGCGGGGTGTCATCCGGGAGAGGCCGAGGATGCTGGTAGCCATTACGCGTGGGGTCAGCCCGTCGATTGTCAACTGCGAACTCACGCATCTCGCGCGTGAGCCGATCGATGTCGTCCTGGCCGTCGAGCAGCACGCGGCCTATGAGGCCGCCCTGTCAGCGTTGGGGTGTGACGTGCAGCGGCTTGAGGTGCAGCCGGACCTGCCCGACTCGGTCTTTGTTGAGGATATTGCAGTCGTGCTCGATGAAGTCGCGCTGATCCTGAGATCCGGCGCCCCTTCACGCAGAGCGGA
>JALHUE010000361.1 GCA_022866145.1 Anaerolineales bacterium
CGCCGGGCGTAACGCCGCTGGCTTGCCTGGGTGAATTCCTCGATGCCCACGTCGGGCAGGTCGTCAACGGAATCCACGTCCTGCCTTTCTTCCCGTCCTCGTCCGACGATGGGTTCTCGGTCGTCGACTACCTGCGGGTGGATCCGGCGCTGGGAAGCTGGGACGATATCCACCGCCTGGCTGAGCGCCGGCGCCTGATGATCGATGCCGTCCTGAACCACGCCTCTTCGCAGAGCGAGTGGTTTCAGGCTTACCTGCGAGGCGAGCCCGGGCACCGTGATTTCTTCATCGAGATCGCGGGCGAGGCCGACCTGAGCCACGTGGTGCGCCCGCGCACAACGCCGCTGGGCACGGTCTTCGCCGCCTCCGGCGGAGACAAGCAAGTGTGGACCACGTTCAGTGCCGACCAGGTCGACCTGAACTTCGGCAACCCGCAGGTGCTGTTGAGGGCTGTCGGGGTCGTGCTGGAGTACGTCGCCCACAGGGCGAGCATGATCCGCCTGGATGCCATCGCCTACCTGTGGAAGGAACTTGGCACCGCGTGCATCCACCTTGCCCAGACGCACCGGATCGTGCAGCTGCTGCGGGTGGTCCTGGATGAAGTTGCGCCGCACGTCAAGCTGGTGACCGAGACGAACGTCCCGCACGCAGAGAACGTCTCATATTTCGGCGACGGACAGAATGAAGCTCAGTGGGTGTACAACTTTGTTCTGCCGCCGCTGGTGCTGCATGCTCTGTGGCGAGGCAGCAGCGCGGCGTTGGCGGACTGGGTCTCCGGCCTGACTCTGCCGTCGCCCAGAGTGACGTTCTTCAACTTCCTTGCCTGCCACGATGGCATTGGGCTCAACCCCGCCCTCGGGATCCTGCCGGCGAGCGAGATCGAGGCGTTGGTGGAGAGGGTGCTGCACCGAGGCGGGGAAGTATCGGCCAAGCGGAATCCGGATGGGTCCGAGAGCCCGTACGAGCTGAATGTCAACTACTTCGACGCCCTGTCGGATTCTCCCTCAGAGGCGCTGCAAACTCAGGTGGATCGGTTCATGGTGGCGCAGAGTATCATGCTCGCATTGCGCGGGGTGCCCGGCATCTACTTCCACAGCCTGTTCGGATCCCGCGGCTGGCCGGAGGGCTTCCGGGGCTCCGGCATGAAACGCACCATCAACCGCCAGAAGCTGAGGCGCGCCGACCTCGAGGCCGAGCTTGCCCAGGACGGTACGCTGCGGCGGCAGGTCCTCGACCGCTTTCTGCGCCTGCTGAGGGTGCGTGCAGCCTGCAAGGGCTTTCATCCCCATGGAAGCCAGGAGGTGGCGCCGGCGGGAGAGGCGGTGCTGGCGCTGTGGCGGGCTTCGCCGCTCGGGGAAGAGCCGGTGTTGTGCCTGCATAATCTGCGATCGCAGGCACAGACCGTCGTCGGCGTGGCTCGCGGAAGGGCGATGCACGATCTGCTGAGCGGGGAGCACATGGAGGACCCTCGTAGGATTCCCCTGGCGCCGTATCAGGTGAGATGGCTGCGGACGGATGAAGCGTCCCATGGATGAGACAAGATCGTCCTTCCTCTTGCTGCTACGTGATCGGATAGACCTCGATCGAATCCCGTTCACCGAGCGCGGCTCGCGGTTGATGGTGCTCCGGAATGGAGAGGGTTTCGCCATCCGCCTGGCGGAGCGTTGGCTGAAACGGGAACTCGAGCTGGCCGCCTACCGTGTGCGCCCTTCGATGGTGGAGGGCCTGCAGTTGACGGATGGCGGCGGGCAGCCGCTGGCCGTGGAGATCACCACCTTCCCGCACTGCATCACCTGCCGCACCCGGATCGGCGAATTCCAGTTCGTGTTTGTCGACAGCGAGACGTTGCTGGTCTCCCTGCCCAGCGCCCACTGCGGCGTGACCTTCCGGGCCTATCTAGATCAAGTCCAGACCGATCGGCGGGGGGGCGTGCTGCGCTTGACTGGCGAGATCCGGCGCAACCTGGCCTACACCACCAATGCCGGAGTCCTGAGGAATGAGACCAGCGACGGCGGCACAGGTCGTCAGCTGATCCGACTGACCGTAGACGCCTCCGCTGGCGGCCGGGCCCTCTTGCTCAACCTCACGCCCCGGCTGGGCTTCAACCGCTGGGTCCCCCCGATCGCAGGCGTGCTGCAGGCGGCGGAGCGCCGCTGGCACGAGTGGTTTGCGGCCGTGCCGGTCGTCGCCGAGGCGCTTCGGCCGCAGTACTACTACGCCTGGTGGACGATGCGCGCCGGCCTGATCTCCTCGCGCTACTTCGTCACCCGCGAGGTGATGACCCCCTCCAAGCTGCACTATGTGGGCTCGTGGCAGTGGGACAACTTCTTCCACGCCCTGGCCTACCGTCACGTTGAACCCAGGCTGGCGCAGGACCAGCTGCGGATTCTGCTCGACCACCAACGGGACGACGGGATGATTCCGGATGCTGTCCACGACGAAGGAATCGTGACGCATCTTGGCTATCCCGTCGAGGCCGACGTCACCAAGCCGCCACTGATCGCCTGGGCGGCCTGGAAGCTGTTCCAGCACGACCATGACCGGGAGTTCCTGGACGAGATTTACGAGCCGCTGGTCAGGTCGAACCGCTGGTGGTTCGAGAACAACGACGTCGACCAGAATGGGTTGTGCGAATACCAGCACCCGTACTCGTCCGGCCTCGACGATAGCCCCTTGTGGGACGAGGGGATGCCGGTGGAGTCGCCGGACCTGAACACGTATCTATGCCTGCAACAGGAGTCGCTGGCCAGGATCGCCGAGGTGCTCGGGGAGTCAGAAGACGCCCGGGTGTGGGCGCAGCGGGCCGACGACATGGCAAACCGCATGATCAAGCACTTGTGGGACCCGGCAGCCGGCCTATTCTGGGCTCGGCGGGACGGCAAGCCTATCGGCGTGCGCACCCCCTTCAGCCTGTTCCCGCTGATCACCGGCCGGATGCCTGCCGAGGTCACCCGCAGGCTCGCGGCGCATCTGACGGACGAGCACGGCTTCTGGCCGCGCTTCCCGATCCCGACCGTGGCCCTGAACGACCCGGCCTTCGACGCCCAGACGATGTGGCGCGGGCCGACCTGGATCAACGTCAACTACCTGATGATCGAGGGCTTGCGGCGCAGCGGGCTGGAGGACGAGGCCCGGGAGCTTCGGCGCAGGACGCTCGAGCTCGTCAGTCGCGGGCCGGACCTGTATGAGTACTACCATCCGCTGACCGGGGAGAGGCCGCCGCAGGCGGCCTCGACCTTCGGCTGGACGGCGGCGCTGTACATCGACCTGGCTATTCAGGCCAGCCGGGAAGAGGCTGGCGGCTGAGGCTTGGCGGCAGGCCGATTGCGCTTCGGCTGCCGCTCGCCGGTCTATCGGCGGAACGTCCGCCTGAGGCCAGATGCTTTCCACCCAGCGGGCTAGGTGCTCGAACCTGATCGACTAGGCGAACCCGATTTCGGAGGAGTCTCCCACGTTAAGGGATTGCTGGCGGCCGATCACCCGCGCCTCGCGGCCGATCAGGGAACCGGCCAGGCTGGCGCCCTGAATCTGCGATCCGGCATCGACGATCGAGTCCTGGATCACCGAGCGCACGATCTCGCACTCGGCCCCGATGCTGACATGGGGTCCAATGACGGACTCCTGCACCACGGCCGACGGATCGACATACACCGGCGGCACAATCACCACGCCCTGGCGGGTGGCGGCCTGGGCGGAGTTGTCGCTGCCGGTCGCCAGCAGGTGGCGGTTGGTCTCCAGCAGGCTGTCGGCATTGCCGCAATCCAGCCAGACGTCGACCGGAGCGGTGCGCATCTTCAGGCCCTCATCGAGCAGGATGTTGATGGCGTCGGCCAGGAAGAACTCGCCCTGCAGGCGTTGGCCGCTCGCCATCTGCTTCTCGATGGCCGATAGCAGCGCTTCTCCCTGCGGGAAGAAATAGCCGCCGACGACGACCAGGTTGTTGCTGGCGTCCTCAGGCTTCTCCACCAGGCGGCGCACGCTGCCATCCGGCCGCACCTCGGCCACGCCGAACCGGCGCGGATCCGGCACGGCCTTGACCCAGGCGACAGCCTCAGGCCGATCCGGCTGCAGGCTGGAAAAGTCCGTGTCGATCAGGGTGTCGACATAGATTGTGAGGATCGGTCCGTGCAGATACTCGCGCGCTAGCCACACGGCATGCGACTGGCCGAGCATCTCGGTCTGTTCGAGATAGCGAGCCTGTAGGCGGGGGTAGTGCTCGGCCACGTAGGTCTCGACCTGACGGCCGAGGTAACCAACGATGAAGACGACCTCTTCGACGTCCGGCAAGTCGGCGAACATGTCGAGCACGTGGCCCAGCACGGCCTTGCCGGCCACTGAGACCAGCGGCTTGGGCTTGGACCACGTATGCGGACGCAGGCGCGTGCCGTAGCCGGCCATGGGAATCACGATTCTCATAGGGGGGGCCGCTCCTTGTGCCAGCCGGTTGCCTGCTGGTAGGCGTGCGTCGCCTGGAAGAGCGCCGCTTCGCCCAGGGCCGGCGCCATCAACTGCATGCCGATCGGCAGTCCGTCGGCGTCCCGGCCGACCGGGAAAGCCATCCCCGGAACGCCGGCCAGGTTGGCCGGAAGCGTAAACACATCTTCCAGGTACATCGCCAGCGGATCGTCTCCGTGAGCGCCGATGGCGAAAGCAGTCGTCGGCGCGACCGGACAGCCGATCAGGTCAACCTGCTGAAATGCCAGATCGAAGTCTTGCTTGATCAGGGTGCGCACTTTCTGGGCCTGGCCGTAGTAGGCGTCGTAGTAGCCTGCCGACAGGGCATAGGTGCCCAGCATGATCCGGCGTTTGACCTCGGGGCCGAACAGGCGGCCGCGCGTCTCCAGATACTGGTCGAGCAACTCCTGCCCGGGAAGGCGGGGTCCGAAGCGGATCCCGTCGTAGCGGGCCAGGTTAGCGGAGGCCTCCGCCGGGGCAATCACATAGTACACCGGAAGCGCCAGGTCGGTGTGCGGCAGGCTGATCGGCACGGCCTGCGCGCCCAATGCCACCAGCGTCTCGACGGCCTGGCGGACGCCGCCCTCGACGTCGGGGTGGATGCCTTCGATGAAGTACTCGCGGGGGACGCCGATTCGCACGCCCCGCAAATCGCCTTCCAGCGGGATCGGGGTCAGGACGTCCTGGCGTGAGGTCGAATCCAGCGGATCGAATCCGGCCATGCCCTGGTAAATCGGCAGCAGGTCGGCCGCCGATCGGGCGAGACCGCCGATGCAGTCCAGCGATGAGCCATAGGCAATCAGACCGTAGCGCGAGACCCGGCCGTAGCTGGGCTTGAGTCCGGTGATGCCGCAAAACGATGCCGGCTGGCGGATCGAGCCGCCGGTGTCGGTGGCCAGCGCAGCCAGGCACAGCCCGGCGGCGACGGCGGCCGCTGGTCCCCCGGACGACCCGCCGGGGACGCGCTCCAGGCTCCAGGGGTTGTGCGTGACGCCATAGGCCGAGTTCTCGGTGGACGACCCCATGGCGAATTCGTCGGTGTTGGCCTTGCCCAGAACCACCACGCCCTGGTCGAGCAGTCGTTGGACGGCGGTCGCCGTGTACGGAGGTCGGAACCCTTCCAGGATGCGCGAACCGCAAGTGGTGGGTACCCCCGCAAGGCACAGCACGTCCTTAACGGCCATCGGCAACCCGATCAGCGGCGGCAGGTCGCCGGAGCCTTGCCGTCGGGCCTGGGCTAGATGGGAATCAGCCTGGTCCGCCTGCGATAGCGCCAGCTCCGGCGTCAGCGCCAGGTAGGCATGCAGGTGTTCATCGAGGAGAGCGATTCGATCCAGGTGGGCTTGCGCCAGTTCGCGCGCCGAGAACTGCCCGGCCCGCAGCCCGGCGGCGGCTTCCAGCAGGGTGAGATCTGTCAGTCGAGTCATGCCGGTGGCCGGTCGGTGCCCAGTCCGTTCAGGCCTCAGGCGTCGAAGACGGGAGGAATGCGGAAGAGCTCGCCCTCGGCGTCGGGTGCGTTCTCCAGAATGCGCTCACGGTTGGCGGACTCCAGGGGTACATCCGGGCGTAAGCGGGCCTGGACCGGGAGCACGCTAGCCGTCGGCGGGATGGCGGTGGTGTCCACCCCGGAGAGACGGGCGGCATGCTCCAGAATCGACGACAGCTGCTGCTGGAAGCGTTGCTCTTCTGCGGGCGTCAGCGACAATCGGGCCAGGCGGGCGATATGCCGGACTTCATCGAGGGTCAGCGTCATGGGAGAGCGATTATAGCAGACGGTGCGGACGCCAACGCTGGATCATCGGTCAGCTTGGGAAGTGTGTTGCGGGCCTTCGGCGAGCGCGAGACGAGGTCAGCCAGCCGAGTGGGATTCGGGGGAGTCGGGGTCATCGACCGCCAGCCGGGCACCCAGCTCGCGCAACGCCACGTCCACCATGCCATCCGGCTCGACGTAGACCTCGCCGACCGAGCCGGGCCCAGCCTCTGGCCGCGAGCCATGCCTGCGGCCAACCCATCTGCGCCGTATCGGCCTAGCCTCCACCTTCACGAGAGTGTCCATCCTACAATCCACCATATCCAGGTTTCCTTCGTGGCCCCGCCCTATATATATGGTATGGACATTCGGGGTCCAGTGGCCTTACGGTTTCACTACAGGCCCAGTTCTAGCACATTTGTGTTAGGGAAGGATTAACCCCTAGGCCGCTTGCCGGGGTCTGAAGGGGTGAGATTCCACCGGTTCCGGGGAGCCTGTGGAGCAGCGCCGTAGTCAGGGATGGCCAATCCCGGCACCGGCGTGGCGGGAGTCTCTCGCCGCACTCTGCGGCGCTGCAAGCCTTCGGCACCAGCCGGAGCATCCCCCTGAGCCGGTGCCGAGGCAGGGAGGCCGTGCGCCCGTCAGGAGGCCGGGGTCGTCGAAGAAGCAGGCAGGGGCTCGATCGGAACGAGAATCAGCAGCAACAGGTAGGCAATCAAGCCTGGGCCGCCGGCGAGGGCCAACACGACGAACAGCACTCGGACCAGCGTCGGGTCGACGTCGAAGTACCCGCCCAGCCCACCGCACACACCGGCGAACATCCGCTCGCTTCGGCTTCGATACAGGCGGCGAATCTCAGTTGCCATCCCACGCTCCTTCGTTCGTTCTCTCTCAGCCTCTGTACGTTATGGACGGAAAGCGGTTGCGCCCCGGCCGGTGCTGGCTTACACGATTCCGCACGCATTCGCACCTCAGGAAAGCAAGTGCGGGGCATGACGCCCCGCACTGTAAGACCTTGCTGACCTTGCTGACGGAGAACGGCTAGAACCAGGAGGGTTCCGGTGCGGCCTCCACCCGGATGTCATGGCGAAGGTCTTTTACGGCCAGCGCCCATGCTCCCAGCCCCCAGACGGCGACGGCCAATGCCACCAGTGGGCCGATCCACGGAATGCCTGCCACGACAACGTACACCAGAAGCCCAAGCACATACGGGCCAAAACGCCCGCCGGCTGCGCTCGGCCGGAACTTGCCTAGGATTCGTCGCCCGATCCACACACTGACTGCGATCGGCGCCAGCCACACGATCGCCACGGCCGCAGCCAGGAGCAGGCCTGCGAGGACGAGCATGCCCAGGAAGACGACCGTCGTGGCCAGTGCCTGCAGGGTGAACAGGCCGAAGATTCCCGCCAGGAGGATAGTTAACGCCAGGACCGCCACGAAGGCCGTCAGGATCAGCACCATCGCCAGGAGACCCCATCCCAAGCTGGCCAAGGGCTGCGTTTCGAGGGTCTCAACACTTCGCTTGAGCGGCCGGCGGGCGAGCCACAGCAACAGCGAGCCGACCAGGAGCAAGGCCAGGAAGCGACGCAGTCTGCCCAGCAGGTAGGACACGGCGGACAGCGTCTCTCGACGCTCGGCCTGCTGGTTGGTTCCCTGGGTGAACAATGTCTGGCCGCCAACCACGCCGGCAGGAACGCTGGCGGCCTGGGTCGAGGTGTATTCCAGATTCCCGGCGATGCTGGCGTCCGACCCGAAGGTCAGCCCGCTGGGAACGGTGGGCACAGCCGGCATGCCCGGGGCGAACTGTGTCGGGAAGAAGGGTCGCGGCTCATCGGGTCCGCCCACGCTGAGACGGGCATCTCCGCCGACGGCCCCTTGGATTGCCAGAGCCGCCGTACCGGCTAGCAGGTCGTCGCCGACCTCGCCAGCCAGCAGGGCCTGCCCGCCGCCCCACATCAGGTCGCC
>JALHUE010000362.1 GCA_022866145.1 Anaerolineales bacterium
TGAGGTCCGCGGACCCGTCACGAGCTGCCACTGCACGGGAGCGCCGGCGCCGCCGGTTCGACAAGGCTCGCGAATCCACCGGATGCTCCTCGTGGACATCGCGCCAGGAATGGCCGTGCGACGGCCGGCTGGAATGAGGCGACCTCCTCCTGCGCACAGCGCTCTGGAGCACCTGATCCCGGGGGCAAACCACCGAAGCGGATGGAGTGCGCAGACTGGGACAGGCTCGCAGGCCACGGCGACGTGGGGTATTGCCCGATCCCGGCAACTGAGGCGCCCCCTCCCTTGGCGGAGGGGGCGCAGGCAACCGGTTGAGGCAGGTGCCGGCCTGGAATGGCTATTCCGGCAGCGGTATGGCGAACTCTGCCAGCGCAGCTGCCCCGGCGGCTTTGCCCGTCAGCCGCCGGTAGGTGAGTGTCCAGGCGCCATTGATGAACGTCTGCAGCACGGCGTTGACGAGCAGCAGGATCGGGAAGTAGCCGAGGGTGCACAGGCCGCTCACCAATAGCCCGCCGGTGATGTTCGCCTGCTCACCGCTGGCGAGGGTGATGAAAAGCGGCATCATCAGCAGCAAGATCGGCACCGACAGAATCAACCCAATCACCAGCCCTCCACCGAGCAGGATCAGCCCCATCAGCAACGCCGGCCCGGGGTTGCTTCGCAGCACCTCCCAGCCGCGCCGGAAGCCATCCAGCGCCTTCTGGTTGTCATCGATCAGCGATATCTGCGCCAGCGACACATAGACTCCGAGCAGGAAAGCCGCCGGCAAACCGATACACAGGAGGGGCACCAGGCAGATGCCCAGGCTGCCGATTGCGGCGACGAACACCAGCGCGGCAGCCACGATGCCGAGCAGCAGTAGCAGCAAGCGGAAGCCGAGCAGGCGCCAGAAGTGCCTCATACCCAGCCGGAAGGCCTGGCCGAGGCTGACGTCCTTCCCTTCGTCGGCTTGGCGAAACGCCGCGATCAATCCCCCTGTCCCAACCACGCCCAGGACGAAGAAGACCAGGATCAGGATGAGAGCTCCTATAGCAAGCGCGATCCATACCCACCCCGGGATTTCCAGCATGGCCTGGCCAAGCTGGCTGTCGTTCCCGGACGTACGCCACCCCGTGCCGCTCCCCCCACCGCCGCCAGTCCCGCAGCCGGCGAGCAGGCCGAGCACCCAAAGGCCCTTGTAGCGCCAGGTGATCTGCCAGGTTCTCGTCAGGACTTCGCCGAAATCCATTCTTCCTCCTTTCCCCCCGGGGGTCTTGGGGGGGTCACGTGCCACGCAGGGGCAGGGTCAGTCTACAGGGCAAGCAGGGGCAATTGTGGATGTTCTGCCACGACTGTATCACGAGCCGCGACCTATCTGCGGTGCGCCGGCACGGAGGGGCCTCGGGCGGGAGGCTGGTGCCGGGATGCCCTGCACTGGGGGCGGCGATCCGCAGCTGCGGCCGACCGGGCCAAGCAGGGAGGAGGTCGGCTCCCGGCTGTAGGCCTGGTACTGCTCCAGACGCGGGGGACCGCCCCGGGCCGCTTTCTCCGCCCTTTCAAGGAAACTGTTGGCAGCTGTGCTGCGAGGTATACTCGGACTGCCGCCGGGCTATCCACTCCATGATGGGGCGAATGGCGCTCGACGCCCCTGCCGCTGGACCCAGAGTTATCCCGTAGGAGGAATCCCAGCGGGTGGAAAGCCCATTCTGCGCATAGCCAATCTCACCGAAAGGAATCCCGATGGGACCTCTGCCCGATCCGGAGGCCGCGCCTTTGGCGGGACCTCGCTCCGGGGTCCAAGGCGTGCCAA
>JALHUE010000363.1 GCA_022866145.1 Anaerolineales bacterium
GTGCTTTGGGCCTGGCTCCCGTGGCGCACCTGCCGGACCGTTTTGCCGAGGGCTACGGCCTCAGAGCCGAGGCGCTGAGTTTGCTCGGCGGGCAGGGAGTCTCACTTGTCATCACGGTCGATTGTGGCGTCCGCTCCGTGGGCGAAGTGGCCTGGGCCCGCTCCCAAGGAATTGACGTCATCGTCACCGATCATCATCTGGCTGGATCCGAGCTGCCGCCCGCCAGGGCCGTTGTCAATCCTCGACTCGAGGGCACAGCCTACCCGTATGCTGGCCTGAGCGGCGCAGGGGTAGCCTACAAGCTGCTGCAGGCGGTCTCCGCCACGTGCCCCAACCTGAGGCCGGACGCAACTTTGGATCTGGTGGCTATTGGCACGATCGCCGACTTGGCTCCGCTCAACGGTGAAAACCGATACCTTGTGGCGCAAGGGCTGGATCTGTTGCGCCAGTCGCCGCGGCTGGGCCTGGCGGAGCTGATGCGGGTCGCCGGGGCGCGGGGCGCAGAGGTCAACGCGGCTTCGATCGCCTTCGGCGTGGCGCCTCGGCTGAACGCAGTGGGGCGTCTCCACTCCCCTCGCCCGGCGCTGGATCTGCTTCTGGCCGAGGACCAGATCGAGGCGGCCCGACTCGCCCAGGACCTGGACCAGGCCAATCGCACCCGCCAGGGTGTGACGCGCAGGGAGTTTGAGAAGGCCCGCGAGCAGGTCCTCAGCCAGCAGAGCCTTCCGGCGCTGTTGACGGTCCACAGCCGCGATCTTGGCGAGGGGATCCTGGGTTTGGTGGCGGCGCGGCTGACCGAGGAGTTCTACCGTCCGTCCCTAGTCGCGAGAGTCGGCGACGAGACAGTGCGAGCCTCCTTGAGAAGTGTGGCGGAGTTCCCGATCACAGCCGCCCTCGAGCGGATCTCCGACCAATTGATCGAGTTCGGTGGCCACGCAACCGCCGCTGGCTTCACGGCTGCCACTGACAAGCTGGAGCCGATCGGGAGAGCACTGGAAGCGATGGCGGCTGACGTTCTGCAGGGCGAATTGGGTGCCGAGCTGCGCGTCGACGCGGTTGCGTCGCTAAACCAGCTGGACGAAGTCCTGATGCGGTTCCTGGACCAATTCGAGCCGACCGGGCAAGGGAACCCGCCGGTGCTGTTTGCTGCCAGGAACCTCGAAGTGCTTTCCAAGCGGGCTGTAGGGAGCGATGGGGCGCACCTCAAGCTCCTGCTTCGCGACCAGCAGCGGTCCATGGATGCCATCGGCTTCCGTCTGGGGGATCGGCTCAAGGACCTGCCGCGCCAGGTCGATATCTTGTTCAACCTGGAGCGCAATAACTACTTGGGGGTGGGGAGTCTGCAGTTGAACTTGAAGGATGTGCGGCCGGCTAGTCCACAAACCGGTACTTGAGCAGCGTCCAGACAGCCTCAAAGGCGTCTTTCAAGCCAATCTTCTTCCCCTCGGAATATTCGCGGGGGTTGAAGGAGATCGGAACCTCGAAAACCCTGGTCTTCCGCTTGAGCAGCTTGGCCGTGATCTCAGGCTCAAAGTTGAAGCGCTTGGCCCGTAGCGGGATCGACTGGATCAAGACGCGCGGAAACACTTTGTAGCCGGTTTCCATGTCCGAGAGGATGCTGTTGTACAGCACGTTGGTCATCAGCGTCAGCAGCTGGTTGGCGACCATGTGCCAGAACATGGTCGTTCGGCGGGGGGCGCCCAGGAAGCGGGAGCCGTACACCGCGTCGGCCCGCCCGTCGAGCAAGGGCTCCAGCAGGGCAGGGTAATCCCGGGGATCGTATTCCAGATCGGCATCCTGGATCAGGACCAGATCTTTGGTGGCGGCGCGGATTCCGGTGACAACGGCCGCGCCCTTGCCCAGGTTGCGCTCGTGCAAGATGGTCCGTAGGCTGCGGTACTTCGGGGTCAGGCCGGCCAGGACATCTCGGGTGCCATCGTTGGAGCCATCGTCGACTACGATGATCTCGTCCGCTAGGCCGGAGCCGCTGACCCGGCTGAGGATGGCTTCGATCGTCGCCCGCTCATTGTAGACGGGCATGACGACACTGAGTGTGGCTGGCATGGGTGGATTCTACTGCATCGGCGGAGGTAGGACAAACGGGGATTTGCCTGCGAGTCCTCGTGGCCATATAATTGGGAGGCCTGAGACGGGACTGCCCGCCCTGGCCCGCGGCTTGCATCCGCTGCAGGACGCACAAACATCGGCGAACTCACCGGAAGCCGGGAGGCACGGAATGTCATTGCCTAGGACCGTTGCTCGGCCGAACGCGCCAGCTGTCGAGAGGACCACCTCCAACCTACGCTTCATCCCGCCTCCGGTCACCCGAATTGAGGACACCGGCCTGTCGGAGCTGTGGCTCCAGGACCTGGCGCTGAAGATCCTGTACTTCCATGGCTACCAGACCGGCTTCCGCGTGGCCGAGGCGATGAGCCTGCCCTTCGTCGGAGTGGCGGACCTACTGCTGGAGACGCTGAAGCGCGAGAAATTCGTCGAGATCAAGACCCAGGTCGGGTTTGGCGAAGGGTCTTACCAGTACGCCATCACCGGAGCTGGAATCGCGCGAGCGCGAGAGGCGCTGGAGCGCAGCCAGTACGCCGGGCCGGCGCCGGTGCCGATCGCTGTCTACAATGACTCGATGCGCCGCCAGAGCCGCGGACGGCCAACGGTACATCCGCGGCTGATGCGGCAGGCGCTGACGGATCTGGTGCTGTCGGAGAAGACCTTCAACCGGATTGGCCCGGCCGTCAACTCCGGGACCTCGATCTTCCTGTACGGGCCGCCCGGCAACGGCAAGACGTCGATCGCCCGCGCCATCGGCAACATGATCCTGCAGGAGGACATGTTCATACCGTTCGCGATCGATATCGGAGGGCAGGTCGTCAAGCTTTACGACTCGGTGAACCATGAACTGGCCCCGGAAGAGGATGCCGCCCCCCCCGGGACAGGAACCCTGAAGACCGGCGCCAAGCGCGACGAGCGTTGGGTGAAGATCCGGCGGCCGTTCATTGTCGTCGGCGGCGAGTTGACCCTGGCCGGCCTTGACTTGGTGTTCGACGATGTCCACAAGTACTACGAGGCGCCGTTCCAGGTAAAGGCCAACGGGGGGGTGCTGCTGATCGATGACTTCGGCCGTCAGCAGGTGCGGCCGCGTGACCTGCTCAACCGCTGGATCGTGCCCCTGGAGAATCGGCTGGACTACCTGACGCTGCACACCGGCCGCAAGATCGATGTGCCCTTTGATGTGCTGGTTGTCTTTTCGACGAACCTACCGCCCAAGGATCTGGTGGACGAAGCCTTCTTGCGCCGCCTGCGCCACAAGATCGAGGTCGGGGATCCCTCCTATGAAGAATTCCGCCAGGTGTTCAAGCGGGTGGCCGAGGCCAAGGGCGTGGCGTACTCGGACAAGGGGCTGGCCTACATGCTCCAAGAGTGGTACATCAAGCGCAACCGCAAGCTAAGGGCATCCCACCCTCGAGACATTTGCGACCAGATCCTGGATATCTCGCGCTACCAGAATGTCGAACCCGCCATGAGCAAAGAGCTGCTGGACCGCGCCGCGGAGGCGTATTTCGTCGAGCTGTGACCCACCCGCACCCATCGGAGTGGCTTCAGGACGCCCCGCTGATCATTGCCCACCGCGGGGCGTCGCGTTATGCCCCGGAGAACACCCTGGCCGCCTTTCGCCTGGCGGGAGAGATGGGCGCGCAGGCGATCGAGCTCGACGCCAAGCTGACCAGGGACGGGCAGGTCGTTGTGCATCACGACAGAACGCTGGAGCGAACGACGACTGGCGCCGGCAAGTTGTCCGCACATACCCTCGACCAACTCAAGCAGCTGGATGCCGGGCGGAAATTCAGCGCCAGTTTCACGGGAGAAGGCATCCCTACTCTGGAGGAGGTCTTCGAGGCTGTCAGCAGTTCGGTGTTGATCAACGTTGAACTCACCAACTATGAGCGACCGATGGATGCGCTACCTGAGGAAGTCGTCCGGTTGGTGAAGGCGGCGGGGCTGCAGGCGCGTGTTCTGTTTTCTTCGTTGAATCCGCTGTCACTGCGGCGTGCGAAACGACTCGCCCCCGAGATCCCGAGGGCACTTGTAGTGAGGGCCTCCGCGGCGGGGCTCAAACGAGCCGTCTACCGCTGGGTCTCGCCCCAGCAGGCGTACCACCCGGAGGATCCCATGGTAACGCCCGAGACCATCCTGCGAGAACACCGAGCAGGGCGGCGCGTGAACGTGTGGACCGTGAACGATCCTGCCCGAATCCGGGAGCTCCTCGACTGGGGGGTGGACGGCGTGATCACGGACGTTCCAGATCTTGCGCTGCGGGCCCGCGATGGGCGATCCGGAACAGGTTAGCTACGAAACGATCAGGCGAGCGGGCCGGCTCTTGGCCCAACACTTGCCCCCATCCCGCGTGGTGTGGGCGGAGGCGGCCGGCCTGCTCCTGAAAGACGAGGGCAGTCTGCCCACCGGCTCCTTCAAGGTGCGGGGGGCCTTGAACCGGCTGATGACTGACGCTGCTCGGGCCAGAAGGCAGGGGGTGGTTGCCGCCTCGGCGGGCAACCATGGCCTGGGGGTTGCGTATGCCGCCAGGCTCCTGGGGGCGCCAGCCCAGATCGTGGTGCCAGCCGGGGCCGTGGCGGTCAAAGTGACCGGGATCCGCAGCCTGGGAGCGGAGGTCATCCAGGTCGCCGGCGGCTA
>JALHUE010000364.1 GCA_022866145.1 Anaerolineales bacterium
CGTCCTGGGGACTTGGGCGGTCGTGGAGCAGGTCCTGCAGTGGCCTGCGGGCGGAACGGCGCAGCCCCGGCGGCGCGTGCTGACGGTTCTGGCTGCGTCTGGGCTCACAGGCTTGCCGTGGGTGGTGTATGACTACTGGCTGGTGACCACGCACCCTGCCCTGAAATCATGGTCGCTGCAGAACGTTACCCCTTCGCCCTCCCTGGTGGCGTACCTTGTCGGGTTTGGCCCGCTGGTCCTCTGGTCGGCACTGGCGCTTGTCCGAGCGAGACCCCTTCGGGAGCCCTCCCTGCGGCTCGTCGCAACCTGGGCGGTGGTCGGCATCGTGCTGCTCTACCTCCCATTCGGCCTGCAGCGGCGGCTGAGCCTGGGGCTGGCCATTCCCTTGGCGGCACTCGCCGGCGTCGGTATTGATCGCCTGTGCCGAAACCCGGCGCGCAAGCGACTGGCGGTGATCGGGACAATCCTGGTGGCGGCACCCTCGCTGCTGCTGGTGGTGGGCGCAGGGTTCGCTTCGGCGACCACCGCCGCCAGCCCCACGGTCCTGTCGGAAGCAGAGATCAAGGCCTACGACTGGATGGCGGAGAACCTGCCACCCGACAGCCTGGTTCTGGCGGCTATGCAGACCGGTAATAGGATTCCTGCCTGGATGAGCGCCCTGGTCCTGGCCGGGCACCCCTTCGAAACCCCGGACGCCCAAGCCGAGCTGGCGTGGATTGCCCGGGCCTACGGCTGGCAAGCGGACCCGGCCTCCGGCTTGGCTATGCTCAAGCAGCGGGGGATCGAGTATGTCTATCGGGGGCGGGAAGAGCGGGCGCTGGGGGATCCGACCTGGTTGCAGGCCCTGACTCCGGTTTACACCTCGGGCGAAGTCAGCCTGTATTCCGTGGTGCCATGACAGCCGGTGAGCGTCTGTCTCGCCTGTGGTGGGTTCCCCTGCTGCTTGCTCCGGCCCTATGGCTGGGCGATCTGGTGGTTCAACCAGCCGGTTTCCCCTTCCTACCAGGAGCCCAATACTCCGATCTGCTGATCTCGCACTGGCCGACGGCCTGGCTGATCCGGCACTCCATCATGGCGTGGCGCCAGGTGCCTTTGTGGAATCCCAATATTCTTTCGGGAATGCCGCTGGCCGCGGATCCGCTGTCCGGGATGTGGTATCCGCCCCAATGGGTGACGGTCTTGCTGCCATCGGCGCAGGGTTTCAACTTGTTCTTCTTCGCCCACCTGGTCTGGGCAGGCCTCGGGATGGCCGGGTTCATGCGCCAGCTCGGAGCCGGACGATGGGCTATGTTGTTCTGTGGTCTCGCCTTTGGGGGGCTGGCGAAGACGGTTGGGCACGTCGGCCTGGGGCATGTCGGAATGGTCGCCGGTCTCAGCTGGGTTCCCTGGTTTCTCTGGGCACTCGATCAGGCAATCCATTCGACAGATGCCCTGCATGCCCGGCGCTGGTACGCACTGTCAGCAGGGGCATATGCCCTGGCGTTTCTTGCGGACCCTCGCTGGGCGCTGCCGGTCGCAGCGCTGGGACTTGGCTGGTGGACTCGGCGTGCCCTACCCGTGCGCGGCGAGACCAGGCTGGATCTCAAGGTCCATGTGCCCAGTGCCGCCTTGGCGGGGAGCCTCGCAGTGATGCTCTCTGCGCCGCTGCTCCTGCCCCTGAGTGAACTTGCCCGGCTCTCCACCCGTAACAGCCTGGGAGTGGCGGAGGCAGCCGCCCTCTCGCTTCCGCCGGTCCGGCTGCTTTC
>JALHUE010000365.1 GCA_022866145.1 Anaerolineales bacterium
ACGCTCCCGCTGGGGAGGAGCCCGCTTCAGGTGACGCCGATTGGCCTCGGCGCCTGGCAGTGGGGCGACCGGTGGTTCTGGTCATACGGCAAGACCCACCAGCGGCAGGATGTCCAGCAGGCATTTGCTGCGTCGCTGACGGCGGGCGTGAACTGGGTAGACACGGCCGAGGTCTACGGCAATGGGGCTTCGGAGCGCCTGCTGGGGGAGTTCTTGCGGGATGGCGGCGGACCAGTCGTTGTTGCCACCAAGTTCATGCCCTTCCCTTGGAGGCTCCAGGGGCGCGACCTGCTGCGCTCCCTGCAGCGCAGCCTGGCCCGGATCGGCGTCGAACGGGTGGACCTGTACCAGATTCACCAGCCGCTGCCGCCGGTGGCCATCCGCGCGTGGATGCAGGCGATGGCCGAGGCTTATGCCCAGGGACTGGTGCGGGCCATCGGCGTCTCGAACTTCGACCAGCGCCAGATGCTCGCGGCGGCCGAGGCGCTTTCCCAATTCGGGCTGCCCCTCGCCTCGAACCAGGTGAAATTCAGCTTGCTGGCGCGTCAGCCCGAGAGCAGCGGACTGCTGGCGGCCTGCCGCCAGCACCAGATCACGCTGATCGCCTTCAGTCCGCTGGCCCAGGGTCTGCTGACAGGCAAGTACACCCGGGAGAAGAGGCCCCCAGGTGTGCGGCGCTGGATGGCCTCCCGCGTGCCGCCGGATCGCCTGTCCCACCTGGTCCACGTGTTGCGAGAGATCGGGCAGGCCCATGGTGGACGGACGCCGGCCCAGGTGGCGCTGAACTGGGTGATCGGCAAGGGTGCAGTGGCCATCCCCGGAGCCAAGAACGCCGCCCAGGCCGCCGAGAATGCCGGCGCCCTCGGCTGGCGCTTGACCGAGGCTGAGTTGGCCGCCCTCGATCTGGCCGCCGAAGCCGGCGCGTCCGCTAGACCGGGTTCGTCTTGAGCACCTCCGGGCTGGCGCCGAATCGGATTCCGATCCTGGATACAGTATGGACAAAACCAAGACAATGAAGTAGGATTGGCTTCGATCGGAACCCGGGCAATTGCGCCTCGTTGGTTCGAAGCACATCATCAGGAGGCCTGGATGGGGATCCTGAACGGCAAGGTAGCGGTAATCACGGGAGGAACTCGCGGCCTCGGTCTGGCGATCGCCCGCGCCTGTCTGGCTGAGGGGGCAGCAGTCGTCATCGCTTCGCGTTCCCCGGAGTCGGTGGAGCGCGCCTTGCGTGAGCTGTCGCAGAGCGGAGACCGAGCGGCCGGGATGGCCGTGGACGTGGCCGATCCGGATCAGGTCCGCGCTCTGGGACGGCTGGCGCTGGAGAGTTTCGGCAGCCCCGACATCTGGGTCAACAATGCCGGCCTCTCGGCACCCTACGGCGCTACGATGCATGTCCAGCCCGAGGAATTCGTCGCCGTGGTTCAGGCCAACATCCTGGGGGTGTATTGGGGGAGCCGCGAGGCCATGCGCCACTTCCTGGGGCGCGGTTCGGGCAAGTTGATCAATGTCCTCGGGCGCGGCGCCGATCGCCCCGTCGCCTTCCAGAACGCCTACGCCGCCAGCAAGGCCTGGGTCCGCTCGTTCACGCTGTCACTGGCGAAGGAGTACCGCACGACCGGCATCGGGGTGTTTGGCTTCCTACCCGGCATGGTGCGCACTGACATGCTGATCCACCCGACCGCGGTCGAGGGCTACCAGGACAGGCTGGGCGTCATGGAAACTATCGTGCGCATGTGGGCCCAGGAACCGGATATCCCGGCTGCGCGCGCGGTCTGGATAGCCAGCTCGGCCACCGA
>JALHUE010000366.1 GCA_022866145.1 Anaerolineales bacterium
CACACTCACGCCGTTTGGTCTGCTCCATCCGCTGCGCATCCTGGCGGATCAAGGCATCCTGGCTTTCGACGGCCTCTCTGTTGGGGCCGCTCACCTTTCCCCTCGCAGCGATTCTCCTCGGCCGCGATCAGCAGTCCAAAACGGAGACGGCGGAGCTTGGGTCAGCCAGGTGCCGCTCCGGCCTCTCAATCTGTCGCCGGGCGACGCCGGCAATTGGGCGAACATGGCGACGAACGAGGCGGACACGGTTGATCCGCAGAACATCGATCTTCGTGCTGGCTATGGGGCAGTGAGCCGCCCTACCTTTGTGGCACGCTCTTGGCCAGGAGTGCGGCGATGCTTCCCCCCGAAATGGGCATGCCCGTGGGCAGAATCGTGCGCCCAGTCGGGCGCCGAGGGTAGTGCCGGTCGACGCTTGCCGATCCCGACGAGGCTGCAGATCTCGGGACTTCCGCTCACAGCCTCTGACCGGACTCGGGCACTCTGCCGGATCGCCGCAGCCAGGCGGTCGATCTACTGCGAGGCACTTTCCGCTCGCACAACCCTCACCAGCGTCCTCTTGCCGAGGGCTGCAAGTCCGGGCGACGCCGCTTCGAGGCTGAGTGCCCCGGCCAAGCCCGCGAGCTGCAGGCGCCCAACCCTCCGGCAGGCACTCTTTGGCTCCATTCCCCTATGTCCCGGTGGGTCGGATGCCAGGAGACCGCAGCCTGAGGACCTCGCACCTCAGGTTTCCGAGAGCGGTCGCGCCCGGCCGAAGCCGGAGGTGAAAGCTGCTCAGGCGGTGCCGGCCTTAGCCGGCATTCGTCGAGCGGGCAGCCGGCCAGACGCGCACCAGGGCACAGCCAAACGCCGGCTCCTGGCGCGGCGCGGGGACTTCGCCCCGCAGCAGCGAAGAAACGGTCTCGGCCAGGTAGTTGCGGGCCGGCAGGCGCTGGCGGAACGTGACGTCATCCCAGGCGCCGCAGTGGCGCACCACACCGCCCCGATCGAAAACAACCACGTGCGGCATGACCTGGGCGCCGTAAGCGTCCGCCACGACCTGATCTGGGTCGAGCAGAATCAGAGAGACGCCAAGGGCCTGCGAGCGCTGCAGCAGCAGGGATTGGGACTCGTTCGCCATGCTCGCCACGCGCCAGGAGATCACTTCCGGCGTCCAGTCCCTGGCCACATCCAGCAGATACGCATCCAGGCGTGCGACATGCGGGCAATCAGCGGACCAGAACACCAGGATCGTGATCCTGCCCAGGGTGTCGCCCAATGGGTGCAGCTGCCCGCCCAGGTCGCGCAGCGCGAAGTCTGGCGCTCTCTCCCCAACCAGCGTCACGGCAGCCATTGCGGGTAGAAGCCCCTCTCTTGGATGAGCCGGGTGGCTCCGGTCTGCAGGTCGAACACATGGATCTCGGGCGGCTGCCCAAGGTCAGCCTGGTTCAGGCGCATGTAGGCCAGGTGTCGCGAGTCGGCGCTCCACGCAAAGGCTGAGTGGTTGTAGGCCGGCTCATCCACTACCAGGCGGGCTTGCGTCCCATCCGGTCGGGCCAACCACAACTGACGCCCCAGCGTCCAGCGCGCCTGGTCAAGGTACTTCCGAGCAAACGCCAGCCATTGACCATCGGGGGACAGCGCCGGCGAGGCGTCCTCCACTAGATCGCCGCTGACTGCCGAAAGGTCGGTCACGGACAGCGACGGAACCTGAGCCCGCATCAGATGGCTGTAGAAGGCGGCTTCGCTTTCCTCGCTTACCGGCGTCGGCCCGGCCTGCGGCTCAGATAGGAAGGCGATCTCCGGAGACACCAGAAACGACGAATCGGCGGACCAGACGCCGGTCAAGCCTAGATCATTCGGCACATACGCCACGACCTCGCCGGGCGGAATGTCGACCGACGACAGCACAACCGCGGCCCTCAGGCTGCCATCGTAGTAGGCGAGCTTGCCGTCTGGAGCCCAGACCGGAAGCGTCGCCATCTGGTCGGCCTGACTCACGCGAACGGCATCGCCTCCGGCGACAGGCAGGACATACACGCTCCGCATGCCTTTGACCGGCTCGGCACCGGGGCCGGGGCGGCTCTCTGCCAGCTCGAAGGCCAGATGCTCACCATCCATCGACAAGGCGGGGGATCCGCACTGTGAGCCCTGGGGGCAGGCATACAACAGGCGATCGTTGTCTGCTGCGAAGTCCAGCAGGCGGAAGTCCACCTGGCCATCCTGGCGAACCACGGCGTACGCCACCAGCGTCCCAAAGCCACCGACAGTGAACTCCCGAATCCCGTGCTCGGTTTCGGTCAGGCGTTCCGGTTCGGAGCCCTCGAGTGTGGCGGCGTACAGGTCCGCCTGCCCCGCCGACGGCCACAGGTACAGCAGACGGGGTGTCCCGACCTGGAACGACCAGGATCGGGCGCCGAGCAGGGGCAGGCCACGGCTTGATCGAACATCCCCCTTCAGGCGGAAGGTGACGTCCTTTCCGGCAGCCCAGGGAAGGTCAGGGGTGAAGACCAGCGTGTTCTCGATCCAGCGCAGGCTGCCTGCGAGGGCCGGCTCGATCGACAGCGCGGCTTCGGCGGAGGCCCGATTCATCGGACGGCTGAACGTCAGGCGCAGGGGTGTCGTGGCGGGGACGGAGGAGCCGCCGGGCGTTGGGATAGTTGTCACAACCCGCGGCGCCGCCCAGCATGCCGCCAGTAGAAGGCCGGCCAGCAGACCCCCGGCAACGATGAGTGCGGACAATACGACTCGCTTCGGTCCCAGGCGCACCCGGGCATTATACCTAGGCGGGCTGCCGACGTCCCCCATCGGACCTGCGGCAGGAGCCCGCGACCCGCTGCCGCAGGTCGGCAGACTCGGTGTTGAAGGCAGGAGGCGAACACCGACAGTCGACTCTGGGCCTGGGTGACCCCTGGGCCGCGGATGGGCGGGATTTGCCCGTCAGGGCTGCCTGCGGGTCCGGGCACAGGCACAAGCCAAGCGAGAAGGGAGTCGGCCAACCGCCGGCCGGCCTGGGAATGCGATCTGCAATCAGCCCCGGAAGGGGCGGCGGTCAATCCCCGGAGGAACTTGCCAGCTGCTGCTTCAAGCCCTCGATGGCTGGGATGGGCGTGGGGTCAACGGCATAAGCCATCGCCAGGTAGTAGGCTACGTAGTCGCCGAAATGGAGTGCCGTCCACTGCTGGGCCATGCTGGACGGGCCATGGGCGTCAAGGATATCCGTGTTGAATCCCTCGACCATTAGGATCTGACGGGTGGCCTCGAGGCGCAGGAGATTGCGCGGGTGATCCAGGCTGGAGCGGAGCAGCAGCACCATGGCCCGGGTGATCAGGCTCTCGGGGTTCTGCACCCCAGCCAGCATGTTATGGTCGGCCTCGGGCAGCGCCTCGAACTGGCCAACTGACTTGGCAATCTCGGCCAGCTGCGTACGCCAGCGGCGTGCGACCGGTGCCAGCACGCCCGCCCCCATAATCACCGGCCACCGATCCATGAACTGGCCGGCCATGCGCTTCGCCGGGTTGGAGGCGGCCGGGACTTGCGCCTCCAG
>JALHUE010000367.1 GCA_022866145.1 Anaerolineales bacterium
CCTTCACCCCTGGATGCGGTTGCTCTTGGCCGAGCAGCGGACCTGGTGCGAACGAATGATGAGCACCGGCCTCTCCTGGAGTGGCTGCTTTCGACGACTTGGGTGGTGCGGGATCGGACCCAAGCGCGGGCGTGGGTGGGGGACCTTCCATCCGGCGGACGTCTGGTCACGCTGGATGGCTTCGTCTACTATCCAAGCGGCGCAGTGCTGCGCACAGGCCGCCAGGACGCGCCGGATCTTCACCAGGCCGAGGCGGCGCTGGTGAGGGTCCGGGCACTCGCAGCCGAAACCCAGTCCCGTCTTCACGAGGTCGAAGACCGGGTGCAGATCGGCGAGACCAAACTGCGGGCCTCGGTGGCGCGGCGGGAGGCAGCCCTGGGCGGTCTGCTCTTGGCTGAGCGCGAGTCAGAGCAGGCGCGGGTGGAGGCGCAAGCCGCGCAGCGCGACCTGGACCTGTTGGAGGCGCAGCAGCGCGAGCTGGCGGCGGACCAGCACCGCCTTGAGTCTGCGGTAGGCATCACCCGCCAGGCGATCGCGGAGCTGGAAACCCAGCGGCAGCGTTGGATTGAAGACCTGCAGGCTGCGGAGGTGGCCAGCGATCCTCAGCGAGCCGCCGCCCACGTCGCCCAGCTCGAAGCCCGTCAGGAGGGTCTCCATCTGGGGACAGAAGAAGCCGAAGTGCGGCTCGAGGATGCCCGAGCACGTCTGGCGGCTGCCGATCGCTCCTTGCAGTCCCTGCGCACGCGCCTGGAGGATACCCGCCAAAGCCAGATCGCCACTCAGGCGGAGGAATCTCAGGCCGGGGAGGAGCTGCGAGTTCTGGAAGCCGAACTGGCCGCGAGGACGGAGACTTCGGCGCCGCTGGAGGCCTCGCTGGCTGCCGCCGAGGCGCTGCGCACCGAGCTGGACACCCAGGAAAGCAGGCTGCGTGCGGAGATCCAGACGGCCGAGCGGCGTCACTCACAAACGCAGATCGAGCTCGCCCGCCATGAGCAGGAGCTGATCGGGCTGCGCCAGCGCATCGAAGACGATTTCGGCCTGGTGGCCTTCGCCTATGAAGACGGCACGACCGGGCCGGTCCCACTGCCGCTAGAAGGCCTCGTGGAGGAACTGCCGCAGGTGGATGATCTGCCCATGGAGATAGAAGCCCAGGTCGCCCGGCTTCGGGTGCAGATGCGCCGAATGGGCAGCGTCAACATCGAGGCCCAGCGAGAATACCTGGACGTGCGCCAGCGGGTTGAGTTCCTGACTTCGCAGGTGGATGATCTGAGGCACGCGGAGGCCCAGGTACGCGAGGTGATTACCGAGCTCGACGCACTGATGGAGCGCGAGTTCCGCAAGACCTTCGATGCCGTCGCTGTCAGCTTCCGGCAGGCATTCAGCCGCTTGTTCGGCGGCGGGTCGGCGCGCCTGAGCCTGACCGATCCCAAGGATCTGACAATCACCGGGATCGACATCGAGGCCCGCTTGCCCGGGCGGCGCGAGCAAGGACTGGCAATGCTCTCCGGCGGAGAGCGCAGCCTGACGGCAAGTGCACTGGTGTTCGCCCTGCTGCAGGTGTCGCCGACGCCCTTCTGCGTGCTGGATGAAGTCGACGCCATGCTCGACGAGTCGAACGTTGTCCGGTTCTGCGACATGCTGCGCGAATTGAGCGCCAACACCCAGTTCGTGGTGATCACCCACAACCGCCAGACAATCCAGGCTGCCGAGATCGTCTATGGAATCACGATGGGTTCGGACTCCACCAGCAAGGTCATGGGACTTCGTCTGAGCGAGCACGATCAGCAGGCGGCAGGCTAGGCAGGGTGCCTGGGCGTCCGCCGCGAGAACCACCGTCGGCGGCAAATCTTCGTTGACAATCCGCCTGTCTACGGTAGAATCGTCCGAGCGCCGGAGTGGCGGAATTGGCAGACGCGCTGCGTTCAGGGCGCAGTGAGCTTTACGCTCGTGTGGGTTCAAATCCCACCTTCGGCATCCAAAGGCCCCAGTCCGGGGCCTTTGTGCTTGCGGGCTTGTCGGCCAGCGCCGCCGGGTCTACAATTCTGCTGCCATGACCGATGGAGGGAAGCAGGGAAAGTCGTCGCTCGTCCGGGTTTGGATCGTGTTCCTGGCTGTCATAGGGATCCTGATCCTGGGCGATCTGACTCGCAGGATGAGCGACGCCCGCCGGCTCGAACGAGATGCGGGGTCCCTCGAAACCGAAGTCGCCTCTTTGGAGCAGGAGCAGGCCCGGCTGCAGACGCAGACTGCCCAGGGAGACAGCGACGCGGTCGTCGAGCGCTGGGCGCGCATGCAGGCCAAGCTGGCTCGGGATGGCGAGGTCCTGATCATCCCGATCCCGGTTGGAGGCTACATCGAACCGCCGCTGCCGACGCCAACTCCGTTCCCGCTCCCGCCGACCCGCCTGGAGGTTTGGTGGCTCCTGCTGTTCGGCGAGTAATGCCTTGACCGCCTCGCCGGCGGCGTGATATACTGTTGTGTCCTCTGGGTGAGGACACGTTGCGGGGTGGAGCAGTGGCAGCTCGTCAGGCTCATAACCTGAAGGTCCTAGGTTCGAATCCTAGCCCCGCTACCTGAAGAAGGCGCCCGAAAGGGCGCTTTCGGTTTCGCGCACCGGAGCTTTGAGGCCCCGTCGGCTGCCCTGCAACTTCCCTTTGCAGCCGGGGCAGGGGTGAAGGATATAATCCACCACGCAGTCTCGGTGCGTTTGCGATAGCGCCTAGGCCGTCGGCGGACCTCACCGCCGCGCCGGAGCCCTTGGCCCTACAAGGGAGTGGATGCCCATCTATGAAGGCCGCTCTTCTCAGGCTGCACTCCAACGGATCGCTTGCCCTGCTGCTCCTGGTTGTGCTCGCCGTGGTGGCGGCGGGGACAACGTCTCCAGACTACGGTCTGAGCTGGGATGAGCCGTACTTCTACGCCTATGCTGATGCAGTTCCCTACGCGTACTCCGTCCAAGCTCGGCTGGACGGAGATTTCGATCTAGAGCGAGCCTACGGACCAAGCGCCACCGACCACAAGGTCTATGGTCCGGCCTACCTGCTCCTCGCCAAACCACTTGTGGATCTGGTGCAGGGGTTGTCGGGTTCCGACCGAGCATCGACTTGGCACTTCATCAACTCCCTCACCTTCCTCCTGAGTATCGTCTTCCTTTTCAAGCTATGCCGACGTTGGATCTCGCCATGGCCGGCCTTCAGTGCGGCGGTGCTCTATGGGCTGCAACCCATGCTCTGGGGACATGGCTTCGTCAACCCGAAGGATATCCCCTTCCTGGCTTTCTTCTTGGCCGCAGTCACCCTCGGCCTAGCCATGGTCGATCGGCTTCTCAGCCCCGAGGCGACGGCCATCGAGGCCCGCAGGATATCCCAGCCGGAGGCAGGACCGGCACCGGCCGGAAGCGGCGCGCTCCGAATGGCGCCTTCGAGGGTAAGAGCCTCTGCGTGGGCAGCCCTGGGGATAGGGGCGTTGGCACTTGCCGGGTGGATCTCAGGGAGGTCAGCCAGCTGGCTCGAGCGCCTGCTGGCGCCTGTGGCGCTGGCCGCCGGCGTCGGGCTTCCCGGTTCCGGGATGGGGGGCGGAGGGCTGCGCCGGTGGATCGCTCGGCACGCCAGCTGGATCAAGCCGCTTCCAACCTGGCCGGGCTTGCTGCCGCCCCGCGGCCGATTGTCCTACGAGATCCGGGCCGCAATCCTGCCTGGGGTGGTGCTGGGGATCGCCAGCTGCATCCGCATTCTCGGTCCAGCGGCGGGCGTGCTGGTCCTGACCGCGTTCCTGCTACAAGCTCGTAAGCGCTCCATGCTGGGGATAGTCGTCTACGGGATCACGGCCGCAGCGACGGTGTATCTAAGCTGGCCATACCTCTGGGATTCGCCGCTAACCCGCTTGTGGGAAGTGGTGCAGCGCAGCGCCCAGAACCCCACGAGTCTCGGTGTATTGTTCCAGGGAGGCCTGTACCACGCCAACGCGCTCCCGCGCATCTACTTCCCGCTGCTGCTAGGAGTGACCCTCACTGAGCCGACGCTGATCCTGGCAGCGGTCGGTCTCGCTCTGAGCCTGGTCGGGGTCGTTCGGCGGGCAATTGACTGGCGCACCTTCGTTGTGATCCCTCTCTGGTTCTTCGCCTTCTTCTCTTACATCGTCCTGGCCAAGCCCCCGATGTATGATGGGATCAGGCATTTCCTCTTCATCCTCCCGCCGCTGTTCGTCTTGGCAGGATTCGCGTTCCAGGCAATATTCTCGTCTCTCAGACGGGAATGGGCTCGGGCGGCACTCGTCTTGCTGCTTGTTCTGCCCGGTGTCTACGGGATAGTCGAAACCCATCCCTACGAGTACGCCTACTACAACCAGTTTGTGGGTAGGCTGTCAGGGGCATTCCGCCGCTTCGAGACTGACTACTGGTTGACATGCTACAAGGACGCTATGGCCCGATTCAACGCCGCCTACGCGAGCCAGTCACCCGCTCTGTATGTGTTTCGGGAGCCCTACATCGCCGGTGCGTACGCCTCCTCCTCGGTACAGGTCAAGCAGTTGGAACCAGACCGCCTCCAGGCAAGGCCCGGCGACTTCCTGCTCCTCTCCTCAAGAACCAACGAGGATCGGTATTTCGCTGAATCGCCGGCCGTGATCGTTGTCGGCAAGGGGGGCGCCACGTTCTGCGTCATTCGACAAGTCCCCGAACCCGGTCTTGCCTCAGACTAGAACAGACCCGCAGCCGGACGGAGAACGCCCTTGGCGGGAAGGTTCGCGCGTGCCAGACCGGCAGTCCGCTCCTGGTGGACAAGATGAGGCTGTGGCCCTGAGGTCAGCTCGCGTTGGAACCAGGCTCCCCTTGGCACTCCGATGAGTTGCCTGAGAGACGTCGCCAGTGTTGCGCAGCCGCAGCCGGGGACCCTTCGGCTTCGGCAGTTCGTGCGGTTTGACGCCTTCGGATCCTCGCCCAGCGGGCGCGATTGGCTTCCCTTGGCGGGGATGGTTGGAGCCGGCCGGAGCCGGATACTGCGAACGCGGTTCGGCCGACACTCGACCCGCGGCCACTGCTAGGCCTCAGAACGCAGGCAAAGATGAGGTCGCTGTGAGTCGGGCTAAGGCCTGCGCCTTGAGAGCTACGCTCCCGCGTGAGCCAGGCTCACGGCTTGAAGCTGACCGAGCGAGTGCTGCACTGTCCCCCCAGCCCGGATTGGGTGCACACCGTCACTGTCCCCTTGAGCTTGTGTCCCGAAGGATCGTAGGCGAAGTCATAGGCATAGACATACCCCTTGTCGCCTGGATCTAGCTCCGGTATGGCGGTGTCAACCACACACCCGCCGTGCTTGTCGAATTCATTCGAGGACTGGCTGATCGTCGTGCTCGTGTCGGTGTCCTCCACGGTTGCCTTGGCGGACTTCAGCGTCAGGCCTCCTGTGTTCACCAACTTGAAGCCAATGCCCCAACCCACACAGGAGTTGATGCCGTTGTATTCCAGGGTGAAGTTGACCGAAGGGGTAGGCGTAGGCGGCGGGGTCTGCTTCGGCAGCACTGAAGTATCCCCGCTGATGGTGGCGTACTTGGTCCACAGCCAGCAGGTCTGCCCTGGCTTGTTGGGAATTTCCCCGATGACATATTCCGGGACCGTGCTGCCGGCCACGATCGTCAGTTGGCTGCCGGCCAGTGCGGAGTAGACCAGATCGTAGACCGTGCCGGGACCCGTGCGGCAGTTGGTGTTCTCGCTGACTACCGCTTGAGGAATGGTCGGGGCGTTGGTCGCTGTCGGGGTGGGGGTCTCCGCGGCCGGCGGCGGCACTGGGGTAGTCGTCGGGGAGGGCGCTTGCGGCGGGGACGTCGGCTGAGCCGGCGGGACGGCCACAAGCGTGGATTGCACAATGGCGGCCAGGGCATCCATTGTCAACGTGGCTTCGATCGAGGCCTGCTGAGAAGTCTGAATCTCGCAGGCCGACAGAAGCGCGGCAGCCAGCAGCGCGCACGCTATGAAGGAAACCATCCGTTGCTTCATTCTGCCCTCGCCGTCAGGTATCGGATTGGCGGGGATTATAGACGCTTGCGGTCCTGCGCGCTTGTCTCGATGCGTTGCCCGGATCGACAGGGGAGCTCGGTCCTCTGGCGCGTCTGTTGACCGTTGCCAGGCAAGTCCCCGGCCGTGCCCGAGGGGGAAAGCCGGTCGAATCCATGGTACTATTGAAACCGACCGGTCGGTCTATTCGGCCACTTGAGCGGGCCACCAAGGATTGGAGTGGTGCAGGGTCATGTCGCCTGGTCGTCAAGAAACCCACCAGCATATCTTGATTGTGGCGCAGAAGCTGTTTGCCGCCGGCGGATACGATGCGACCGGCGTGGCGGAGATCTGCTTGCAGGCCGGCGTGAGCAAAGGCGCTTTCTACCACCACTTTGCCTCCAAGCACGCCCTGTTCCTTGAGCTGCTCGACGGCTGGCTGGCATCATTGGACGCCGGCTTTGCCAGGGCGGAGCGCCAGGCAGACGACGTGCCGACAGCCTTGCGCCAGATGGCTGACCTGGTGGCGGCCGGGATCCGTCGTCCCGAGGCGCAGCTGCCGATGATGCTCGAATTCTGGGCGCAGGCGCAACGCGACCCAGCCATTTGGCAGAGAGCTGTTGAACCGTATCGGAAGTATCAGGCCTACTTCGAGCAGCTGATCGCACAGGGGGTCGAAACGGGCACGATCCGACCGGTGCCGCCCCGGGTAGCAGCGATCATGCTGACCTCGATGGCCGTTGGCCTGCTGATGCAGGCGCAATTCGCCCCGGACTCGAACGAATGGGGCGAGGCCATGCGAGCGACGGTCGAGCTGTTCCTCGAAGGTTTGGCAGGGAGCCAAGCATGATCCTGGTGACCGGAGCTACGGGACATATCGGAAACGTCCTGGTGCGGACGCTCATCGAGCGTGGGAACCGGGTGCGGGCGATGCTGCTGCCCGGCGAGGAGGCGGCACCCCTGAAGGGCCTACAGGTGGAGCAGGCTCGGGCCGATGTGCTCGACTTCACTTCGATCCTGGCTGCCTTCGACGGGGTCACCCATGCCTACCATCTGGCCGGCATGATCTCGATCTTGCCCGGCGAACACCGGCTGCTTCGGGCGGTCAATATTGTGGGGACGCGCCACGTGCTGCAGGCCGCGCGCCAATCCGGAGTGAGCAAACTGGTCTACACCAGTTCGATCCACGCCCTGCGCCGTGTCCCCCACGGCGTGACGATCGACGAAAGCCTGCCCTTTGATCCAGAGGGCGCGATCAGCGCCTACGACGGCTCGAAGGCCAAGGCCTCGCTCGAGGTATTGCAGGCGGCCCGCGCCGGGCTGCCGGCCACCATCGTCTGCCCGACCGGCGTGATCGGGCCGTTTGACTTTCGCCGGTCCGAGATGGCGGACCTGATCCTGGGATGCATGGCCGGCAAGCCGCAGCTGTACATCGACGGCGCCTATGACTTCGTTGATGTCCGAGACGTCGCCGATGGGCTGATCCTTGCCTGCCAGTATGGGAGGCCGGGGGATATCTACGTGTTGGGGGGTGAGCAGATCTCGGTGCGGCACCTGCTGGACTCAGTGGCTGAGATCACTCGCCGCAGATTCGCCCGGATCCGGGTTCCCCTCGGGCTGGCGCGTCTCGCGGCCCAGGTCATGCCGATGTACTACCGCCTCGCCAAATCGCGCCCTCGGATCACCCCGTACTCACTGCAGACACTAATCGGGAACTCCGCTATCAGCCATGCCAAAGCTGCCCGCGAGCTCGGGTTCGCCCCTCGCCCCTTGCGCAGCTCCCTGGAGGACATGATCGCCTGGTTGCGTGACAACCGCGAGGGCGTTGCCGGCGCCAGCTCGGCAAGGTAGGCCACGTCGCAAACCACACTGACGCCGGAGAGAGGAATGGTCGACGGATGGGGGCGCCGAGGTGGGCAGGACGATCTCGCGGTACGGACCCTGTGAGGGAAGCCGGGCGGTCTTCTCTCTCGCCGGCGGGGCAGTGGCGCGAAACACCCTTGCCATTGTGTGAGCTCGGACAGGCTGGAGAGGACCGGCGCCAGCTTGCCCTGGCCGGTTCGGCGTCAGCCAGCCTGCTCCGCCGGGAAACAACACAAACCCGCCGCGCCGGGACCGGAATGCACACCGAAGGCTGGCGAGAGCTCGGCAACGAGCGACTCTCAATCGCGACTCGACCAGGGCCTTGATCTTCTCGGCCTCCTCCCGGGCTGCGGCATGCACGCAGGCTTCCTTCACCCGGCCACACCGGCCGACGGCCTGCTCGACCATCCGAGCATGGGTCCAAGCCCGGCTGCGAGCCGCACCCAGGGCAA
>JALHUE010000368.1 GCA_022866145.1 Anaerolineales bacterium
CGCCTGCTCCAGGGCCAGCATGTCGAAGGTCTGCAGGCCGGAGGTGTAGTACATCACCAGCGCCCCGACCAGGGCGACGACCGAGCCGATGAACAAGTACAGCGTCAGCTTCATGGCCGCATACTCGCGCGTCACCTGCCACCCCCAGATGGCGATCAGCAGGTACATCGGGAACACGGCAATCTCATAGAAGAAGAACAGCATGAACAGGTCGAGGGCGACAAAAACCCCGAACACGCCGGTGGCCAGGATGAACAGGAAGGCGAAGAATTCGCGTGGCCGATCGTCCATGCCCCACGAGATCAACACCCCGGTGAACATGACCACCCCGGTCAACAGGACCAGCGGCAGGTTCATCCCGTCGACGCCGACGTGGAAGGAGACGCCGATCGCCGGGATCCAGTTGTATTTCTCGATGAACTGATAGCCGCCGGCCGCCTGGTCGTACGCCAGGAAGGCCCACAAGGACAGCCCCAGAGCGATGGTAGCAGCCGCCAGCGCCGTGAGGCGGATCTCGGTCTTGCGCTCTGCCGGGAAGACCAGCAGCAGCATCCCGGCCGCGATCGGGGTGAAGACGATGAAGCTCAGGATCGGAAATTCCATGCTCGACTCTCAGCTCTGCTCGAGATGACGTTCCGTCGGGTCCCGGCCGCAGTCCATCTGGCCTCAGCCGCCAAACAGCCGCAACACGGTATCGTTGATTACGCTCACGATCCACGCCGGCCAGATGCCGATGGCCAGGATCAGCGCCAGCAGCGGCGCCATGGTCAACACCTCCCGGCGGGTGATCTCGAGGCCGGCACCGACCCACTTCTCATTGACCGGCCCGTGGAGCACCTGGCGGATCCCCTTGAGGATGTAGGCGCCGGTGAAGAACAAGCCGATCATCGACAAGGCCGTGAACAGGGTGAAGATCGGCCAGGCGCCCCGCACGACCATGAACTCGGACACGAAGCCGTTCAGACCCGGCAGGCCAAGTGAGGCCATGGCCGTGAAGATCAGGATGCCGCCGTAGACCGGCGCCAGCGGGAACAGCCCACCGTAGGCGTCGAGCTCGCGGGTATGAGTTCGCTCGTACAGCACGCCCACCAGAAAGAACATCCCCGCCGCCGACAGTCCATGGTTGAACATCTGCAGCACGGCGCCATTGACGGCGATCACGGCATCCTCGGCTGCAAGCGTTCCCTGGGCGAAAGCCGCGGCCGCGATTCCCAGGACGACGAAGCCCATGTGGTTGACCGACGAATAGGCGACCAGCCGCTTGAAGTCGCTCTGCGCCCAGGCAGCGTACGCCCCGAGAATGATTCCCAACGTCGCCAGCAGCGCCAGCACCCCGGCATACAGGCGCGCTTCTCCCGGGAAGAGCGGCAACACCAGGCGCAGGAAGCCGTAGGCGCCCAGCTTGAGCATGACGCCGGCCAGTATCATCGAGCCCGGAGTTGGCGCCTCGGTATGCGCATCCGGCAGCCAGGTGTGGAAGGGCCACACCGGCACCTTGATGGCGAAGGCGATGGCGAACGCCCAGAAGGCCAGCGCCTTGACCGTCCCCAGCGGCACGGCGATCGGCAGGTTGGTCAGCGCCCTGGCCGCATCCAACGTGGTCCAACGGTTGAAGATCTCGACCATGTCGAACGTACCGGCGGCCACGCCGATCAGCTGGATGGCCAGCAAGAAACCCAGCGACCCGGCCATGGTGTAGATCAGGAACTTGAAGGAAGCGTAGGTGCGGGCCTGCATCATGCGCCCGCCGCCGAGGTCACGCTCGCCGTGCTCACTGCCCCACTGGTTGATGAGGAAGTACATCGGGACCAGGCCGACTTCCCAGAACAGGAAGAACATCCACAGATCAAGCGCCACGAACACACCCAGCATGCCGGTCTCGAGCAGCAGGAAC
>JALHUE010000369.1 GCA_022866145.1 Anaerolineales bacterium
AGCTCCTGCGCCACGGCTTCGGCAACGGCCCAGCTGTCCCCGGTGAGCATCGCCACCTCGACACCCATCGCATGCAGGCGTTCGACGGCCAGCTTGCTGTCCGGGCGCACCACATCTGCCAGAGCGAGGCAGGCAACCGGGCGCTTGTCTTGGAGGAGGTACACCACGCTCCGACCCTTTCGGCCTTCCCGCTGCTCGAACTTGCGCAACTCATCGGGGGGAACCGCGCCGAGTGCCTCGAGCAGGCGCGGTCCCCCCACGTAGACATTGTGACCTTCGACCAGGGCGCGAACGCCGCGGCCCCGGATCGCCTCGAACTCGGAGGCGCGCGGAATCGCCAGGCTGCGCTCGTCTGCCGTGCGTAGGATTCCCCGGGCGATGGTGTGTTCCGAATCGCTTTCGACGGAAGCCGTCAGGGCTAGCGCCTGGTCCTCGGTCCACCCGTTTGTCACCGCCACGTCCACGACCCCGAACTCCCCACGCGTCAGGGTGCCGGTCTTGTCGAAGATTACGGTGTTGACGGTGCGGGCTTCTTCTAGCGCAAGGCGGGTGCGCACCAGAATGCCGTTGCGGGCCCCGATGGCGGTCGTGATCGACACAACGAGGGGGACGGCCAAGCCCAGCGCGTGGGGGCAGGCGATGACCAGCACCGTCGCCACCCGCGCCACGACTTCGGCGTCGAACCCGATGGCGATGGTCCACGCCACCGCCGTGATAACTGCCACGCCGAGGGCGATGTAGAAGAGCCAGCCGGCGGCTTTGTCCGCCAGAATCTGAGTGTTGGACTTGCTCTGTTGGGCCTGCTCGACTAGGCGCATGATCCCGGCCAATGCCGTCTCGTCCCCAGTCGCCGTCACGCGGACGCGGAGGCTGCCTGCGCCATTGATCGTGCCAGCGATTACCTTCGCCCCGGGCGACTTGCCGACTGGTCTCGATTCCCCGGTGACCATCGCCTCGTTTACGTCGGATTCCCCGTCCACCACCTCGCCATCCGCGGGCACACTGGACCCCGGTCGAACCAGGACAAGGTCGCCGGCCCGCAAGGTGTGAACCGGGATCTCTTTGGCTGGCCCCTGGTCCGTGAGGAGTTCGGCAGTATCAGGCAGAAGCTTCGCCAGTTCCTGAAGTGCGCTGGAGGCCTGGCGGACGCTGCGCATCTCAAGCCAGTGCCCTAGGAGCATGATGTCGATCAGCGTCACGAGTTCCCAGAAGAACGTCTCGCCCTCGGGGCTGAGCATTGCCGAGAGGCTGTAGACGAAGGCGACGCTGATGGCCAGTGAGATCAACGTCATCATCCCGGGTCTGCGAGCGCGCAGCTCGGGGACGGCCATCTGCAGGAACGGCACACCGCCGTAGGCGAAGATGATGAGGGAGACCAAGGGGGTGATCCACTGGCTGCCGGGGAAGGCAGGGGGACTGAAGTCGAACCACCCCTGGATGGTCGGGCTGTAGGCGATGACTGGGAGAGAGAGACCGAGGCAGACCCAGAACCGTCTGCGGAACATCGACTCGTGACCGGTGTGGTCCGTGTGTCCTTTGTGGACGGTGGGACCGGCGGCCGGCTCCGCGTGCCCATGAGTCATGTGCTCGGGTCGACCCGATGAATCCGCTGGCTCATGTTGCATGGGGTGACCGGGATGCATCGAGTGCGCCTCGGTAGAGGCCGAGGTCCCGTGCTTCATCGGAGTGTGAGCATCGTGGTCGGTCATGGTCCTTCCATTCCTCGGTTTGCGGTAGTTGCCCGTTCTCGGTTTTCGCGGCACGCGATCGGTCGCGACGGGCCTAGCCGGCGGAGGCGGCGTCGCCCAGTCGACGGATTCCCCGTTCGGCGGAGCACGAGTCGCCAACCGCCGTCCTCAGGCTTGACAGCCATCTCACTCTAGCCCCAAACGAATGGTCCGGGGAGGGCATTCCCCGTCTAAGTTACACACGCCAGATGGCGCATGGGACGTGCGGCCGAATGGCGCTGAGTGGGCACCGGCTGCAGCCCTATCCTTGAGGAGCGAGGTCACACACATGAGGTTGCCAACGCCCAACCCGCATCGTAGGGTGCTGCTGCCGGTTGGGGCGGGCCTGCTGGGCACAATCGCCCTGAGTGGGCTCTACCTAGGGATCGTCTCGCTGGCCGGCGAGCCGGCCCACGCCCTGGACCTGTTCTGGCAGGACCGGGGGCTTGTGATCCCCATCCTGCTGGGCTTCGGCGTCCAGGTCGGGCTCTGGACGCTGCTGAAGACGGGCCTGTACCTCCCAGCCCATGCGCTGGCGGGCGGGGCCATGACCGCTGCCGGCGGAGGCGTCTCGACGACGGCCATGGTCGCCTGCTGTGTCCATCATGTCACAGAGGTCTTGCCCCTGGTGGGCCTGACTGCGGCCGCAGCATTCCTGGCCAACTGGAAGGTCCCTTTCATGATCGCCGGACTGGCGACAAACCTGCTTGGGATCACGATCATGTTGCTCATACTGGGGCGCGAACGCCGGCATTGGACCTTGGCGGCGGTGAGCGCATGAGACCTCGCCACATGTGCGCGCTACTGCCCTTCATCCTGCTGGCTGGGTGCTCTGCACCGTTGATCGGCCCCTCGAAGGTGTCGCCTGCCGTCCCGGAGAGGAATCTCACTCGCACCCCGCCGCCCACAGCAACCCTCGTCCCTCCCCGGGGGCCTGAGCCGGCGTCGTACGAAACCCGGACCGACACGCAAGGCGCCGTGACCTTCGAGGTGACCCCGGTCAACCTCTCGGGCGCAACCGGGACGCTCGAGTTTGCAGTTGTCATGAACACGCACTCGGTGGATCTGGAATGGGACCTGGCAGAGCGGGCGGTGCTTCGCACGGACTCGGGAAGGGAGGTGAAGGGGTTGAGCTGGCCCGTAGGGAGCGGGCATCACTACAGTGGGACACTCTCCTTCCCCGGCCAGGCCCCGGACGGCATAGTGCTCCTAGATGGCGCTGGGATTCTGACCCTGATCATTCGCGACACTGATGTACCGGAACGAGCATTCACCTGGGAGGTGCA
>JALHUE010000370.1 GCA_022866145.1 Anaerolineales bacterium
ACCGCCAGAGATACTTGTCAAGTGCGTTCGGCCGACAGTTCACAGCACGGGTGGGGTTACCCCTGGCTGTTGGCGGCGTCCGCCGGGAAAGCGGGGCTCTGGGTCGGCGCTCGCCCCTCCGGCTCCCTCATCCGTTGCTGCTTCGGCCACTCAGTATGCGGTACCCGGGCAAGGCCAGGGCGCTCACCCGGAAACTCCCCGGTCCCGCCAGGCGCTTTCGGCTCCCACGGGAGGCTCTCGAACCCGCCATCCACCTAACCGCCAGGGGCGAGACAGACAGGCGCAGGACGCAAGAATCCCCGACGAACAGGACAAGCTGGGCGGCGTCCTCCCGCTGAGCGTCGCCCAGCCGGCGTGCAGCCTGCCCGCCGGCGGATTCCCAGGACGCCGGAACGAGCATTCCCCCGTCCCTGCGGGGGTGTCTAGCTCAAGTGCTCCTGCTACCCGTTGTCGTAGGCCTGCGTAAGCCTCTGGATGTCGATCTTGCTCATCTGAAGCATCGCTTCCATGACTCGCTTCGACTTCTCCGCATCCTCGTCCTGCAGCAGCTTGCCCAGAACGTCGGGGATGATCTGCCAGGACAGACCATACTTGTCCTTGAGCCAGCCGCACGGACCCGCTTGGCCTTCCGCGCTGAGCTTCGCCCAAAGGTCATCGACCTCTTGCTGGGTGGCGCAGTCCACGAACAGCGAAATCGCCTCCGTGAACTTGAACTGTGGACCGCCGTTCAAGGCCATGAACTCCTGGCCCTCCAACTGGAATGTGACGCTCATGGCGGACCCCTTGGGTCCGGGGCCGGCCTCTCCATAGCGCGACACGCTCAGGATCTTCGAGTTTCTGAAGATCGAAACGTACAAGTTCGCCGCCTCCTCGGCGCTGTTGTCGAACCACAGGAATGGCGTGATCTTCTGTTTGGCGGACATACCTCACATCCCTTCGCCATTGGTTGGTTTGGCTTGGCCCTGGGTCGAGTCCGATCTCGAGCTTCGAGCCCGCTGTGGCCACTCTGCTAGGGAGCCGGCGTCGGCGAGGCCGCGAGCGGGGTCGGGCTTGAGGCAGGGGGGCTGGCCCCCGGGGTGGCCGTCACCGGAAACTCGGGCATCCCCGCCAACACCCAGGCCTCCCAGATGGCGATCCACTCCGGCTTGAGCTCACGGGTCGGCGGCATCGGTCCGCCGGCCTCGATTTCCTCACGGTGCAGCATGCGAATCAGGTTGCTGCCCAGGTCTCCGGCGATCAGGTTGGGCGCATGATCCCCGGTCGTCAGGAGCTCATTCAGGTCGCGCATCCAGAAGTTGTTGTTCTGCTTGCCGGGGCGGTGGCAGGAAATGCAGGTCCGGCGGATCAGCGGCTCGATGTGCACGTTGTAGGAAGGGATCTCGCCCTCCGCCAGCGTCGGGATCGCAAAAGCAGCGAGCGCGTCCGCCGGCAGCTCGACCCGGTCATCCCAGGTGTAACGCATGAAGGCCACAATCGCCTGCAGGTCGCCCCGCGGCAGCTCTCCCCCGTAGGCCAGGCCAAACGGCGGCATGCCCAGGTCTGGCTGGCCGTATTCGACAATGTTGTACAGCGTATCGTCGGTACGGGTGTACATGAAGTCCGCAACATTCAGCGGCGCCAATACCACGCCCTCGAGGCCTTCGACGCCGACAATTTCACCGCCCTGTCCCTCGTCGCCATGGCACTCGACGCAGTGAAAGGCATACAGGTCCTGGCCAGCGACCACCTGCTCGGTGATCGAGGTCAGCGCGCCGACTTCCTCCTGCGGCGGGGTTTCGGCAACGGCCATCAGCGTGAGCCCCCCGATCCCCAGCACCGCTACGCTCATGATCCCGATGGCGATCTTCCGCTTGCGCCA
>JALHUE010000371.1 GCA_022866145.1 Anaerolineales bacterium
GGAGAGGGAGGCGATCGTCACCTCCAGGCCCGGATCTGAGCCGGGAAGCCGACCCTCGAGAGCAGACGCCGAGAGCCCTTCGCCTCGGCCTCCAAGCATCCGGAACGCCGCCGCGCCGCCCGCAAGGCACAGCAGGGCCGCCAACAGCGCCAGCGCAGCCGCGAAGCCCACCCGCCGGCGAGTCCGCCCACTGGGTTCGCCGCCGGCTGGGCGGCCGAGAGGCATTGTCGCTAGCGCGGAAGGCGGGACGGGAATCAACGGCGGAGCGGTACCGGACGGCCGTAGGGTATGTGCCAGCGCTTCCTGAAAGGCCTGATTCATCGCCAGCACGTTCGGGAATCGGTCGCCTGGATCTTTGGCCGTCGCCTTGAGGATCACCCGCTCGATCGCCAGCGGAACGCTCGAATTGACGGACCGCGGCAGCGGCAGGGGTTCCTGCATGTGCTTTACCACAACGGCCATCGGCGTATCGGCCACGAACGGCAGCCGACCTGTGGTCAGTTCGTACAGCACGATCCCGAGCGAGTACTGGTCAGTTCTGGCGTCGACGGTTGCACCCCGCGCCTGTTCGGGGGACATGTAGGATGGCGTTCCAATCAGTGCCGAGCCGGTCAGGCTGACCGAGGCATCATGGATCAGCGCCAGGCCGAAATCCGACAGCTGGGCATCGCCGTGGGAATCCAGGAGGATGTTGGAGGGCTTGATGTCGCGGTGGACGACACCCTGGCCGTGGGCGTAGGACAGCCCACCGGTGATCTGGTCGAGGAGCCGTCCGCCCAGCCGCGGGTCGAGGGGGCCTAGAGCCAGCCGGTCCGCCAGGCTCCCGCCTGCGACCAGTGGCATCACCAGGAATGGGCGCCCATCCACTTCGCCGAAGTCGATCACCGGCACAATTCGCGGGTGGCGCAATCGGGTGAGGACGGCTGCCTCACGCTGGAAGCGGCGGGCGAACTGGCCGGTCTCGGCGGCCAGCGGTGAGAGGACCTTGACGGCAAAGTCCTCAACTGATCCCTCGCGCTGGGCGCGATAGACAACCGACATCCCGCCCTGGCCAATCCTGGCCAACAGGCGGTACCTTTCTGCAACTCTCCCGATCAGGCTGTCCACGCTAGCGGCTCCGGCAGACTCTCAACGCCCCGTGGGGATGGAACGTGAGGTGAGGCCCATCATGGCAACCACCCATGGAAAGGCATTTTGGCATCAGTATACTGTGGGGAGGGCCGCAGTTCGCTTTCAGCCAGCTTTCACATCATGCTGCGGGCCAGTGGTACTTCGGTCCCTGGCGCAGAGCCGCCGGCGCTGACCTCCGAATGCTAGAATGGGCGGGATGGGAATCCCCACCCCCCCGCGCCAGCGACGTGCCTGGTTGGCATTCGTGCTGCTTGCCCTCCTGGGGTGGGTATTGATCGCGCCGTCTCCGGCGGCTCCGCACCCGGGCTGGAACGTCGTGATCCCAGGGATCGAGTACCAGGCCTTCTCGCTGGAGGGCCCAAACCGCGTCTACGTGGCACGCATGGATCGCCACAATCCAGGGCTCACCTTGGACAGCGCCATCGGCTCGGGGAGCCTGCTGGATGGCAAGGAGACCGTCAGCCAGATGGCCGCCCGCTACGACCAGGCCATCAACAACTGGGGAGGCGGCTGGGGGAATAGGAACACGGTCGTGGCGGCCATCAATGGTTCATTCTTCGATCTGGAGTCCGGTGTCCCGTGGAGCGGCTTGGTGCACTCCGAGTGGTACGCCAAGTGGTACGGGAGCCTGTCGGGCAGCACGGGGTTTGGGTGGACCAATGAGCGAGTGGCGTTCATCGGGCGGTGCATTCAGCACCGGCCCGAGCGCCAGGTGGTCACCTTCCCCGCCAGCGGAGAAACGATCCTTATCGACGGAGTGAATATCGACCGCCAGCACAACCAGCTGATCATCTACACAGCCGACTATGCCCCCGCCACTCCGGCAGCCGAGCGGGGCGTCGAAGTCGTTGTCCAGATGACCCGCCCGATGGGCATCCTTCCGCTGCCGGCGATGGCCAAGGGCTACATCCGCGAATTACGGGTCGATCAGGGCCCGACCGAGATTCACTTCGACCACGTTGTCCTCTCGGCCTCGGGCGAGAAGGCCGAGGAACTGCTTCGCCTGGCGCGGTTCGCCTCCGAGGTTGGCGTATCACTGGAAGTCACGGACCTGGGGGAGGGCTGCCGCCAGCGAAGTGGAATCGACTGGACCAAGACCTATGCCGGCGTGGGCGGCAGTTTCGTCTTCTTGGAGGATGGGGACGTCTTGGACATCGACAATGCCGGCGCCATCGTCCAGAACCCGCGCACTGCGATCTGTTTCAACGACGATTGGATCTTCTTCGTGGTGGTCGACGGCCGGGACCCGGAATACAGTGTGGGAATGGACATGAACCAGCTCGGCCGATTCTGCAGCCGCCGCTTGGAAGCCGGCTGGGGGATCAACCAGGACGGCGGCGGGTCTTCTACGCTGTGGGTGAACGGCAACGTCAAGAACCGCCCTTCGGATGGCTTCGAGCGAGCCGTCGCCAACGGCATGCTGATGGTCGCCATCGAGCCGAAGGTCTCATCCCCGACATTCTCGCGTGGGCAACAGGTGATCATCGGCCAGGACAGTCGCCTGTACCTCGGTCCCGGCACGAACTACTCCTGGCGCTCTGTCCTGCGACCCAACACCTTGGGCGTGGTGCAGGACAGCCTGAACGATTTGGATGGGGTGCTCGCCAAGGGATCCTACTGGTGGAGCGTGCGCTTCGGCAAGACCAGTGGCTGGGTAGTCGAGGAGGCGCTTCAGGCTTATGACGGCCAGCCGCTTCCGGCTCCCGAAGCCTGGCCACCCCCTGCCTCCCCCTGAACCTTGCGATCGACGGTCCGCTTCCCCCGCAGGCATAGGCTCGGCCCGCGGGCATCCTAGGGGGTAGAGCGACTCTCCGCCCCTGGCTCGCGGCCGATCTGGCTGACCGTCGTCACCATGCTTCGGTTGAACAGCATTGCCGGCGCCTCCGATGAGACCTTCGGGAACAACAGCGCCGTGAGGTGGGCATCGAAGAGGGGGAGGAAGCGGCTTTCGCCTTCGAACATCATCGCCCGGAAATCGAACCTGCCGCCGCCATGGACCAGGCCGCGCAGTTCGTATCCCCCCACCACCACGCGCACCATATGGGGGAACGGTTTGGTGTAGCCACTACGTACTGCGCTCGAGGGTCCAAGTTCCCCCAGCGAGTGCACTAGCACCGCCACAATCTCGTTCTTGACCAGCCACAGCCGACTGCTCGCTTCCTGTGCCTGCCCGATCTGGTAGAGCAGGCTGATCTCAGCCTCCTCGACCTCGAGCGAGGATTCGGTCGGAAGATTCATGTGGCTGAAGAGGCCGGTTGTCCCCGGATGAACATTGCCCCGGATCTGATGGGTGGCGGTGTACGCTTCGACCGCAACGGGCTTGCGCATTCAGCCTTCCCCTCTCCAAGAGCGGACGATGCAGGGCGCGGCAGGAAGCCGATGCCATTCTAGGGCAGTTCACCTGCTCACACAACCTACGGCCGAGGTCGAGGCACCCGCGCCAGCCCAGCGATTCCTGCCGGCCCTCGGCGTGAGGGAGGCTCAGGCGGCACTCGGGCGCTTCTACAGGGCCGCCGCTCGGGGGCACCGGTCACCCTTGTGCGTCGATCCCGGCCCTGGCCGGTGAGACAGCAGCGGGGAAACGCGGCAGCCCTGGCCGGACGTCGGCGGGAGCTGCCAGCCTGGCCCGGAACTTGCACCTTACCTGCCAGGCTGGGGAGCGTTTCCCCGCCTGGAGGCAGCCATGCAGGCCACACCGATCGACGAGCTGCGCAAACCCCACCCGGACCAGCAGCGCATTGATGCGCTCTCTGCC
>JALHUE010000372.1 GCA_022866145.1 Anaerolineales bacterium
CTGTGGAGCGAGATCAACATCATCCGCCTGGACGACCGCAACGTACAGTTCCAGCTCCCTGAACCCTTCGCCCCATTCATGGACTACCTGGCCCTCGGCCTGCTCCCCGAGCACCTGCTGCGGGGGGTGAGCGCCGGGGACTTGATCGACCACCCCTACAACCTGCAGCCCGTCGGAACCGGTCCGTTCCGCTTTGACCGCTTCCTGACGGATGATGGAACTGTGACCGGCGTCAGCTTGACGGCCGACCCCAATCACTACCGCCAGTCACCCTACCTGGAGCGGGTTGAGTTTCGCTTCTACGATAGCCAGCAGGAGGCCTGGGACGCCCTTGAACGGGGGGACATCCAGGCGATCGGGGGCGTGGGGGGCGATGTTCTGAAGCAGGCTCTCTCGGCCGACGGGCTCAATCTGCACAGCGCCCGCCTGCCAATGGCCAGCCTGGTGTACTTGAACACCCAGCACCCCGAGAAGACCTTTCTGGCAGACAAGCGCGTTCGTCAGGCCCTGCTGTACGCCCTCAACCGCCAATCACTGATTGACCGCGTGACCGCCAGCCAGGCTCTGGAGGCGGATGGGCCGATCCTGCCCGGAACTTGGGCCTACTCCGACAACGGCCTGCGACCGGAGTTCGATCCAATCCAGGCTGCCAACCTGCTCGAGCTCGCCGGCTGGGAACTGCCCACCGGCGCAACCCTTGGGTCGGATGAGTATGTCCGCGCCAAGGAAGACCAGCTGCTATCCTTCACCCTGGTCCATCCCAACGACGACCGCCACAGCCAGCTGGCACAGGCCATGCGCGACTACTGGGCGGCGGTCGGTGTGAAGGTCGACCTGAAGGCGGTTGAGCCGGAAGCCCTGCTGGATGACTACCTGGAGCCGCGTGAATACGAGGCCGCCCTTACGGACTTGAACTTGACACGCTTGCCGGATCCGGATCCCTACCCGTTCTGGCACGACTCCCAGGTGGAGAACGGTCAGAACTACTCCAATTTTTCTGACCGCAACATCTCGATCTGGCTGGAGCAAGCCCGAACAACACCCGACCTGGGCCGCCGAGCGGACCTATACGACAGCTTCCAGCACCGTTTCCGCGACCAGGTGCCGGCGTTGATGCTCTTCCATCCGGTCTATACGATGGCCATTCGCGCCGACGTCCAGGGGGTGACGCTGGGACCGTTGTTTGACCCCAGCGATCGCCTGGCCAACATCGCCGATTGGTACTTGATTGCACGCCGCAGCGCCCAGCCAGAGACCCCGACCCCGGCCGCCGGGGGATAGGTCCGCCTGCGGGGTGGTAGAATTACTGCTCGTGCACAACCCCACCCCCTCCAGATCAGGTGACGCATGTCGGAAGTGACTGCCCCGTTGAACCCGCTCGCCGGCCTCGCTCCCAACCAAGCCTTGAAGGGAACGATTTCCAGGGTCGAGTTATTCGGCGCATTTGTCGAGGTCGGGGCCGAGGCGCCGGGGCTGGTGCACATCTCCCGCCTCTCCCCACGCAAGGTCAACCGCGTGGCGGAGGTCGTCAGCCTGGGACAGCAGGTTGATGTGTGGGTCGTTTCCGCCGACCCGAACGGGAAACGGCTCGAGCTGACGATGGTCCCTCCCGTCACCCTCAAGTGGATGGACATTCAACCGGGTATGCAGGTATCCGGTAGGGTGGTCAAGCTGGAGCGCTACGGGGCCTTCGTCGAGATCGGGGCTGAGCGACCAGGGATGATCCATGTCAGCGAGATGGCCGAGGGCTACGTTTCGAATCCCGCCGACATCCTGCACCCCGGCGACGAGGTCACCGCCCGCGTGGTCGAAGTCGACCGCCAGAAACGCCAGATCCGCCTGAGCCTCAAGCAGCTAGTCGTTGAAGAGACGGTCGACGAAGACGAGGCCGAGACGGAGGAGATGGCGACCTCGATGGAAGCTGCCTTCCGGCGGGCCATGCAGACCGCCGAGCCTGGCTCACCCGCCGGCCAAGAACCTCCCCAGCTGCCGTCCAAGAAAGGCCGCAGCCAGCAGGAAGACATCCTGGCACGCACGCTCAAGCACCGCGTCCACTAGCCCCCCGCTTAGAGCTCGCACGCGGCAACCGGAAAGGCGCAGATCCCTGCGCCTTTGCATTGCTGCCGCTCGATTCGGCCGAAGCCAGGGGCCACGGCCGGTGGTGGGCTGAGGAGCCTATTCCTCCTCTTCGTCCCAGTTCTCGTCCGCTTCCTCTTCGTCAGCGTACAGGCCCTCTTCTTCCTCCTCCCAAAGTTCTTCCACTTCTTCCTCGTCCCACTCCTCATCGGCGGGGACGTCATCGATATGAGAGTAGGTGATGCACCCCTCGTCCGGGTCGATTTCGACTGCAGCCGCTCCGCAGTAGCTGTTCTCCAGAAAGACGCAATCGACGTACCGGCATCGGATGCGTGGCATCTTGGCAATCTCCCGCTAGGATTCGGCATCGGCGGCCCGAAGCCGCATGACGCTCAGAATCAGAATCCCAGCTATGCACAACGCCGAGGCGACGCAGAACGGGCAAACGGCGTGGAGCACGGCAAGCTCAATGTAGGTCAGGTAGGCAGAGTATAGCGCACCTGCTAGGGCTATCCCGAAGATCCCCAGCCGCAGCGTCCAGGCGGCCTGCGGCCAGCGCCGCTCGGCCCCAAGCATGACCAGAATCGCAAGGTAACCTAGGGCACCCAGCAAGGCAATGGGGATGCCGGCCACCTCGGCATAGCGGCTGTTGTTGACCGCATCGCAATCCCCGATCCCCGCACAGCTGGCCGCCCTGTCGGCCAGCTTGATCCACGTCAAATACAGGCTGTCGATGAGGCCCAGCCCGGCCAGGCAGGCGGTAACCGTCTCATGCCAGCCCCAGCCTGCCGGGTGCCTCTGGGGTTCGGATCCGGAGTCACTCATGATGATGCTTCCTCATCCGCTTGCATGCTCCCAGAAATTCGCCAGCGGCATCGCTTCCAGCGCCGAACCGGCCTGGACGTGCATCCGGCCAGCAGGCACGATCACAAGGGCATTTGCTCGAACCATGGACGAACTCACCCCCGACCCCTGTTCTCCTGTCAGCTCGGCGACGAAGCCATCCTCGGCTTGGCGAACGACAGCCCGCAGGTAGCTCTCCCGGCCGTCGGAGTCTGCCGCCAGGAGCATTCGCACCGGAAAGCGCCCCGGGCGGAGAGCCCGAGTGCCCGCCATCCGCCGCAGCGCCGGCCGCACGAAGATCTCAAAGCCGACTTGGGCCGAGACCGGATTCCCGGGCAGCCCGAAAAACGGCACCCCGCGGTAGTAGCCCCAAGCGACCGGTTTTCCCGGGCGCATGTTCACCTGCCAGAATTCGATGGATCCGTAGCGCTCCACCGCTGCGCGCACGTAGTCCCTGGCGCCGACGCTTACCCCGGCGGAGGTCACCAGCAGGTCGACACCCTGCTGCACGCCCCGGTCCAGTGCGCTGGCCACGATCTCGGGGTCATCCGGAGCGATCCCCAGCGAGAGCACTTGCCCACCAGCGGCCAGGACGGCCGCTGCCAGCGCGGGGCCGTTCGAGTCATGGATGCGGCCGGTGGCCAGCGGTTGATCCACCGGGACCAGTTCACTCCCTGTAGACAGGACGCCCGCCAGGGGCTGACGACGGACCAGTGGCGAAACCACCCCCATCGCGGCTAGCAGGCCGATCTCTGCGGGCCTGAGCACCGTCCCGGCTTCTATCGCCAGCGCGCCCGAAGAGATATCCATCCCGGGAAGGCGCACGTATTCGTCAGGCATAGCTGGCTGGAGGACGTCGACGGACGCCGCCAGCGGGCTGCCGGCCATGTCCCTCGGTTCGGAGGTGTGCTCGACGGGAACGACGGCGTCCGCCCCTGAGGGAAGAGGGGCACCGGTCGTGATGCGCGCCGCCTGTCCCGGCAGCAGGCTTGGCAGCTGAGAGGCCCCGGCCGAGATGTCCCCGACGATCGCCAGCCGGGCCGGATGGCCGGCAGCGGCTCGCAGAGTGTCCTCTGCGATTACGGCATATCCGTCCATGGCCGAATTGGCGAACGGCGGCAGGTCAAAGGGCGCCACAACGTCCTCGGCCAGCACCCGTCCCAGCGCTGATCCCAGTGGGACCCGCTCTGGCGGCAAAGGATGGATGGCCGCCAAGATCCGTTCGGTGGCTTGATCGACGGTGATCATCAGAAAGATGTTGCCCCCGGGGCAAGAGCGGCGGGATTATACCATCGCGCCCTGGGCCGCTATCCCGGCTTCAACCGGCGGGCCTCCAGCACGTTGGGCAACGCTTCGAGGCGGTTCAGTACCCGGCTAAGCTGGGAGACATCCGTGATGCCCATCACCAGGTCGAAAGTCGCCAGGCTGTCCTTGGCGGACACATGAACCTGGGACATGCTGATCCCCTCATTCGACACAAGGGTTGAGACATCCCGCATCAGGCCATCACGGTCGTAAGCCCGCAGCCGCACTGAGACCGGGTAGGTCTGTTTGGGCTGGCCCCAACTGACCTGCACAATCCGCTCATGGTCCCGCACGCGGAGCACATTGGGGCAATCCTGGCGGTGGATGGTCGCCCCGCGCCCCCGGGTGACATAGCCCACAATCGGATCTCCGGGCGCCGGCTTGCAGCACCGAGCCAGGTTGGTCAGCAGGCCGGGGATTCCCAGAATCGAGATCTCCCCGCTGGCGACCTCAGTCGGTCGCGAGACCATGGCCAGGTCTGGCGCCAGATCTTCCTGCTCGCTCTCTCGGGCGACAACTTTCTGCAGGATGCGGCCGAGGTGGATATCGCCACAGCCGATGGCCGCCAGTAAGTCGTCTGTGGTGGAGAAGTCAAGGTCGCCGGCGATCTGGTCGTAAGGAACTCCCTCGATCCCAAGGCGGCGCAGCTCGCGGTCCAGCAGCAGCCTGCCTTGGCCGATGTTCTGCTCCCGATCCTGGCGCTTGAACCATTGCCGGATCTTGGTGCGAGCTCGCTGGCTGTGGGCCATCTCCAGGCTCGAATTCAGCCAATCCCGGCTGGGGCCGCCACGCTTGGCGATGAGCACCACCACCGAGTCACCGGTTCGGAGTCTATGGTCGAGGGTGACCAGCTTGCCATTAACCTTGGCCCCGCGGCAACGGTGACCAATATCGGTGTGGACGTGGTAGGCGAAGTCAATCGGCGTCGAGCCTGCCGGCAGGTCGAAGACATCTCCCTTTGGGCTGAAAACGTACACCCGGTCTTCGAAGACCTCCGTCTTCATAGCGTCCACGAAGTCGGAGGCGTCGTCCACATCCTGGCGCCAATCCATCAAGCCCCGCAGCCAGTTGATACGCTGCTCGAAGGCATCGTCCCGGCGACGCCCCTCCTTGTAGCGCCAGTGGGCGGCGATGCCGTACTCGGCGTTCTCGTGCATCTCCGGGGTCCGGATCTGGACCTCGAGGGTCTTCCCGTCGTCGTAGACGACGGCGGTGTGCAACGACTGGTAGAAGCTGTCCTTGGGGGTGGCGATATAGTCGTCGAAGGTCCCCGGAATTGGCTTCCAGTGACCATGGATCACCCCAAGGGCCAGGTAGCAGTCGGCCGGGCGCGCGGCCATGATCCGCACCCCGCGGACGTCATACACCTGGTCGAAGGGGACCTCCTTGCGCTCCATCTTTCGGTAGATCGAGTACAGATGTTTCGGCCGCCCACTGACCTCGGCCTCAATGCCTGCCTGGGTCAGGACATCCCGCAAGCGCTGGTCGATCGCGGCCAGCTCGCGCTCTCGCGACTCGCGACGAGTCGAGACCAGCTGGGCGATTTCTCTGAATTTCTCAGGCTGGCTGTGGCGGAAGCTAAGGTCCTCCAGCTCCCACTTCATCTGCCAGATCCCAAGCCGGCTGGCGAGGGGCGCGAAGATTTCCTGGGTCTCCTCTGCAATTCGCCGCCGTTTCTCGGCGGGCAAGTGACGCAGCGTGCGCATGTTGTGCAGGCGGTCGGCGAGCTTGATGACCACGACCCTGACGTCGTCCCCCATGGCCAGGAACGTCTTGCGCAAAGTCTCTTTGGCCAGGTCCGCATCCCGGGCCGGTCTTCCCCCTGCCTCGCGCTCACCTCTCCGGCTGACGCGCGGCAACTGCGTCAGCTTGGTGACTCCGTCGACCAGGCTGGCAACCTCGGGGCCGAATTCCTTCTCGAGATCCTTGAGGGTGATGGAGGTGTCTTCGACCGTGTCGTGCAACAGCCCGGCTGCGATCGCCGCGGGAGGCGCGCCGAGCTCCGACAGGATGCGCGCTACGGCCAGAGAATGCCGGATGTGTGCTTCGCCGGACGCCCGCACCTGGCCGTCGTGGGCTTTGTCGGCCACTTGGTACGCCCGAACGATCAAGTCCCGATCGACTGGGCTCGTGCTCTCGGGGAGCGTCTTCAGCAGCCCGCTGAGATCCATTGCCTCACCAACGCCGAGGAGTATAAGCCCTCCCGGACGCCTGGTCCAAGGAGGGCTCGTTGCCTGCCGGTTGACCGGTTGCGCAGGCGGCCGGCGGGGTGCTTCCGTCAGCTACCCGCCGAGGAGGGCCAGCAGCCGCTCACCCCAATCGTCGGCGATATCCAGCACGGCTTCAGTTCGGCGCGTATCGAGCCACGCCCGGAAGGCCGAACTCCCGGCGAGCTGATACTCGAATTCGTCCAGGGTCCGGACTTGGCGGTCCTGGATGTCGATCAGGTGCCAGCCGAAAGGAGTCTGCACCGGGCCCACGACGGCGCCCACCTTCCCGGCGAATGCGGCCTCTTCGAAGGCAGGGGTCATGGCGTTTCTGCCGAACCAGCCCAGGTCACCGCCCTGGTCCTTATTAGCCTCATCCAGCGAGAGCTCCGCCGCCAGCGCTTCCCAGCTCTCGCCGTCTTTGAGGCGTTTGAGCACGATCTGGGCCTCAGGTTCGGTCTTGACCAGGATATGCCGGGCATGGGTTTGCTCCTGCTCCCGGGGCACCTCTGCCCGGAGCGCCTCCTGCAGGTTCGCCCGCACGAGCGAGGCCCGAAGCACATCTCGCAGATCGGCCTCGGAGATCCCGGCCGTCTTCAGGTACTGCCGCAAGGCAGCCCGATACGCCTCTTGCGTGAAGGGAGTTGGAGTCGGCAGCGAGATTGCTGTCGGGGCTGGCGAGGCCGAGGCGCCCGCGGCTGGCGTGGCGGTCGAAGCCAGCGCGGCCAGCGCCAGCTCGGTCGGGTCGGGCGTCGGGCTGGGCCGCGGCGTGGGCGTCCCCTGAGGGAAGTAGCCGAAGGCTTGTTCCAGCGACTGCTGGACCTCCGCCTCGGACACCGACAAGCCCCGGCCCTCGAATTCCGCTTCGATCAGACGGTCTTCGATCACCTGGTTGAGGGCAGTGTCAGCGGCCGTCGCCGCTTCGCCGCCGGTGAGCAGCAGCAGCCGCAGCCGTGATTCCACCTGTCTGGCCGAGATCTCCTGCCCATTAACGGTGGCCAACGGCTGGGACGGGGCAAGCACCGCCTGGTCGTACCAGCCGAACAGCAGCAGCCCGAAGATCAGCGTCAGGGTCACTGCCAGGCCGGCGACCAGCCAGCGTCTCACCCTGCGTTCACGTTGCTCGCGGGCGAGGTGCTTCTTGTTGACAGGTGCAGAGATTGGGCGCTTGGCCATACTGCCAGCTTTCTGTCATTGGGTCAGTTCGGACCGCCGGAGACCGTTCGCCGCGATCCTGCTTAGCGGAACCGCTCCGCCCGGAAGGGCAGCAGCGCCAGATGGCGGGAACGTTTGATCGCCCGGGCCAGCATGCGCTGGTGCCGGGCGCAAGCCCCGCTGTCGCGACGGGTGCGTATTCGCCCCTGCTCGGTGACGAAGCGCTTCAGGACCTCAACCGACTTATGGTCGATCGACTTCGCCCGCTCAGCGCAGAATTGGCACACTCGCGGCTTGCGGATGAACCGCCGGCGTCCACCACGCTCGCCGCCGGAATACTCCTGCGTATCCTCTCGCTCGTTCGGTCCACGTTCGCTCAAGACTCACACTCCTGTTGCCCCATCCGCGGGGCGTGGCGGGGCTTCGAACGGATAGCTCTCTTCTTCACCCGGGCCGGCGACGAATGAGGCTCCGGCCGCTTCGCGTCGCTCCCCGAGGATGATGATCTCCTTGGCGACCAACTCGGTCGCGAAGTACTTGCTGCCCTCGGCGTCTTCCCAGCGTCGCGTTTGCAGCCGGCCCTCAACGTATGCCTGCTGGCCGCGTGACAGGTGCTGGTTGCATATCTCGGCGAGACTCCCCCAGGCAACCACGTTGAACCACTCGGTCTCTTCATGCCGTTCTCCGCTGGCGGAATGCCAGGAGCGGGTGGTGGCCACGGTAAACGTCGCCACCGGGCGGCCTGACGGTGTGTAGCGCAACTCCGGATCCCGGCCAAGATGGCCAATGATCATGACCTTGTTCAGTCCGCGGGTCATTTCACGCTCCGGCTGAGGAGGCATCCCTTTCAGCGCTGCGACTCGTTGGTAACCAGAAAACGCAGGATCGCCTCTGTGAGGCGCATGTTGGCCTCGACCGATAGCCCGGCCTGGGGGGGCATGCTGGCGAACACGAAGGTGTACACCCCGTCTCGCCGTTTGCGGATCGGGTACGCCATTCGCCGCTTGCCCCACCGGTCAACCTTGGTCACAGATCCGCCGGCAGCCTCGACCCAACCCTTGACCTTGTCTTCCAGAGCGGTCAGGGCGGTTTCGTCGAGATCCGGATCGGCAATATATGCGATTTCGTAGTTGCGCATGGAGGAACCTCCTTCCCTCGGGATTGCCCCAGCCTAGTCGTCGTCGACGACTGGTTGGAGCGGGACTCGCCATGGACATGGCGAGGCAACGGGCGGATCTTACCATAATCGTCGGTTCTTGACAATGGCTCTGCCTTTGCTCCATCTTTCACGGTATAATCCTGCCAGCCTGAGGCCGGCCAGCGCCGGCTACAGGGGGCTGCGGGGGCACACGCCGGGCAGATCGGTTGTCTCCTGCCTGCCGCCCGGCCCGCGAGCCCCGGGCACGATCGGCCAGGCAGTGACGCCTGGCTGGTTTATGCTCAAGACGTCCCCCAGGGCGGTACGCAGGAGCAGCAATGCCAGGAGCCAAGATCGCGTTCGGCACCGACGGCTGGCGCGGGCGGATCGCTGAGGACTTTACCTACGACGCGGTCCGCCGCTGCTCGGCCGGGTTTGCCGAACACTTGCGCAGAACCGCCGGCGATAGCCTGCCCGTGGTGATCGGCTACGACAAGCGTTTCGCCTCTGAGCATTTTGCGGCCGCGGCTGCCGAGGTACTGGCGGCCCAGGGATTCCGGGTCCTACTGACCGACGGCCCCACACCTACACCGGTTATCTCCTATGCCGTCGTTTCCCAGCAGGCGGCTGGCGCCATCAACATCACCGCTTCCCACAATCCGCCCGATGACAACGGGTTCAAGGTCCGGGATCATCGCGGTGGCGCCATTCCGCCGCAGGGACTCCAGCAGATCGAGAGCGCTATTCCCTCGTCGGATGACGATGTCGCCCGCATGCCGCTGCAGCAGGCGCTGGCTGCCGGACGTGTCCAACGCTTCGACCCAGCCCCAGCTTACCTTGAGCACATTGCCGAGCTGGTGGACCTCGATCCCCTGCGCCGGGCTTCCCTCACCGTCCTGATCGACTGCATGTGGGGCAACGGCGCCGGCTGGTTTCCGCGCCTTCTGGGTGGACAGACTATCCGGCTGATCGAGATGCACAACATCCGCAACCCCGTGTTCCCGGAGATGATACGACCGGAGCCCATCCCCCCCAACGTCGACCCGGCGCTCCATGCCGTTCGGCCCAACGGCGCAGATGTCCTCCTGATCACCGACGGGGACGCCGACCGCCTCGGCCTCGGAGACGAGAACGGCGTGTTTATCGACCAGTTGCGCGCCTTTGGATTGCTGGCCTACTACATGCTGGAGATTCGCGGGGAGCGCGGGCCAATCGTGAAGACGCTTTCCACGACCTCGATGCTGGACAAGCTCGGCCGTGAGTACGGGGTCCCGGTGTACGAAACCGGCGTCGGGTTCAAGTACGTGGCTCCGAAAATGGTCGAAGTCGATGCCATGATTGGCGGCGAGGAGTCCGGGGGCTACGCCTTCCGCAATCATGTGCCGGAGCGCGACGGGATTCTGGCTGGGTTGTACGTGCTCGACATGATGGTCCGCACCGGCAAGAAGCCGTCAGCGCTGGTGGAAGACCTGTTTCGCCGCGTCGGCGCGCACTACTACGACCGCATCGACACCCCGCTGCCTCCCGAGCAACGCCAGGCGCTGGAGGACCGGGTCCGACACGCCAGTCCGAAGGCGATCGCCGGGTTGCCTGTCACCGGTCTGAATTCCCTGGACGGGTACAAGTACTTGCTGGGCGAGCGCGGCTGGATGCTGATCCGCTTCTCCGGCACAGAACCCATCGTGCGCGTGTACTGCGAGACGACCGAGGTAGATCGCGTGCAGCCCATCCTTCAAGACGGGCTGCGCTTGCTGGGGTTGAAATAAGGCTGTGGACCTCCGGCTCGTTGACACGCATTGCCACCTGTACATGCCCGGCTTCGAGGCTGATTTCGACTCCGTGCTGGAGAGAGCCCGTCAGAGCGGCGTCGAGCGCATCCTGGTTCCAGGCATTGACCTTGCGACCAGTCGCAGAGCCGTGGAGCTGGCCGAAGCCCACGACGAGCTGTTTGCGGCCGTCGGGATCCACCCCCATCATGCCGAGCAGGCGACAGACGAATCGCTGCGCCAGATCGAAATCCTGGCTCGGTCGCCCAAAGTGCTGGCCATCGGCGAGATCGGGCTGGACTACCATCGGGAGTCAGAAACGGCCGGGCAGCAGGCCTCGGCCCTCAAGGCCCAGTTGGACATCGCCTCCCGTCTCCGCCTCCCGGTCGTTCTGCACTCGCGTGATGCACTTGCCCCCCTGCTCACCATGCTCAGGGCCTGGGCGCAGGATCTGCCCCCGGTGCTCCAGGATCGGTGCGGCGTGCTGCATGCGTTCTCAGGCGACCTGCCGGCCGCCGCTCAAGCCACGCAGGCCGGGTTCTTCCTGGGTGCCGGAGGCCCCGTGACCTACCCGTCGGCGAAAGGGCTGCGGGCGACCCTGTCCCAGGTAGGCCTTGATCGACTGCTGACCGAGACCGACGCCCCGTACCTCGCCCCGCAGGCCCACCGAGGCCAGCGCAACGAGCCCGCCTATGTCCGGTATGTGGCTACCGCCATCGGCGAATTGACAGACCAGCCCCTCGGCGTTGTGGCGGAGACGCTGCGCGCCAACGCCTCCCGCCTGTTTGATTGGGAATATGGAAACCACAACCCTCGGGTTTGTTGAGCTGATCCGCCCCGGGCTGGAGGCTGTCGAGGGGGTGATGCGCGCTCACCCCGGCGGACATCACCCCTCGCTGGACGACGCCGTCGAACAGCTCCTCGCCTCCGGCGGCAAGCGCATCCGCCCGGCGGTCGTTCTGCTGGTGGGCGAGTTGCTGGAAGGGCGCGCCGATGGCCTGGTGACCCTGGCTGCCGCCATTGAAATGCTGCACTCGGCGACCCTCGTCCACGACGACTTGATCGACGGCGCGACCCTGCGCCGTGGCGCGCCGACGCTGAACGCCACGTGGAGCGCCGGCGCCACAGTCCTCACCGGGGACTACATTTTTGCCCGTGCGGCCTACCTAGCTTCGCGGACAGGCTCACTGCCTGTCATGGAGGCTTTTGCCCGGACCCTGATGACGATTGTCAACGGTGAGATCAGCCAGCTGTACCAAGGCGAGTCCTTGCCCGACCGTGCCGAGTACCTGCGGCGCATCAACGCTAAGACCGCCTCCCTTTTTGAGCTTGCCGCCGAGGGAGGCGCCATGTTGTGCACAAACGACGCCGCCCGCCTCCTGGAGCTGAGGGGGTTCGGCTACAGTCTGGGCATCGCCTTTCAGATCGTCGATGATGTCCTCGATTTCGTTGGTGACCAGCGGGATGTAGGCAAGCCGGTAGGGAACGACCTGCGTCACGGTCTCGCCACCCTGCCGGCCATCTACTACGCGCAGGACCATCCAAGCGCTCGCGCCGAACTGATCGAAGCCCTTGCCGGTAGGCTCGATGCCCGGAGCCTGGAACGGACGATCTCCGCCATTGCCGCCTCGGACGCGATCCTGCGCTGCATGGACGAAGGAAAATCCTTTGTAGCCGAAGCTCGGCAAGCTCTTCAACTCTTCCCCCCGAGCCCGGCGCGGACCGCAATGCTGGACCTCGCAGCCTACGTCGTGGAACGCTCTCTCTGACGTTTGCAGAACGGAGGCCGAAGATGGAAATCCAATCCCAGGAATACAAGCGGGTTGCCGTGGTCACCATCAGTGGCCGCATTGACTCGGCGACTTCGGCCGAATTCGAGGCGGCGCTTCAAGATGCCATAGCCAAGGGAAAGCGGAACCTGATCCTGGACATGTCCCAGGTCGAGTTCCTGTCGTCCAGCGGCCTGCGGGTCTTGGTGACAACGCTCAAGACTCTGCGTAAGACGGGGGGAGATATCTGCATCGCCCAGCCCTCCCAGAGGGCTCGCGATGCAATCGACATCGCAGGCCTGGACGTTCTGTTCAAGTCCTTCGACGACAGAGAGGCGGCGATCGCCTCCTTCTGATGGTATTGTGTTCTCGCTTACCCTGACGGTCCCGGCAAGGCTCGATGCCATCGAGGCCATATGCGAGGCGGTCGATTCGGCCGGCAAAGCAGCAGGCTTCGACGAACGCACCCGCTACGCCTGCCAGCTCGCCGCCAGCGAGGCCTGCGAGAACATCGTCAAACACGGCTACGGGGATCAGGCCCTCGGCGAGATAGAGGCCCGCCTCCAGGCCTCGCCCAATGACCTTACCGTTGAGTTGATCGACACCGCTTCCCCCTTCAACCCGGCCGAGCCTGCTGATGCCGAGCCTTGGAGCGTGGACAATCCACCTGTCGGCGGTCTAGGACTGTTGATCATCCAGAGGGTCATGGATGAGGTGCGCTATGAGCGCAGCCGCGGCCAGAACCGCCTGGTCATGAGAAAGCACGCTGGCTGAGGGCGCCGGCCCGTGAGCCCCCTACTGAGAACGCTTTCACCGATGCTCGTCCTTCAACAGCCCCAGTTCACCGCTGTTTCCGTCGCTCTACTGGCCGCTGCCTTGGCGGCGGCCCTGTGGGCGGTGAGGGCATTCGCCCGCAGCCGGCGCCTCGCTCGGGACCGTCGCCACTCTGATGATAGCGCCTCAGAACTCTGGGCCAATCTGTCGGCGGCCCCTGCCATCCCGGCCGAAATCGCCGAATGCGCCTACCTTCACCTGGCCGAGCGATATGAGGCCGACGATTTCCAGATCGGGACCTTCGAGGATTCGCGGTTCTCAACCCTGATCTGGGTCCGCCACGGCACGCGTCAGGCGATCGCACCGTTCCCGCTTTCCGAGACGGATCCCGGTATCGTCGGCTGGGTCCGAACAACCGGCCGCGCCCTGCTGGTCCGGGATTTCGCCCGGCAGGCAGACAGCCTGCCGGCCCGTCCCGCCAACCAGGGGGACGACTCACCCTGCTCGGGCGTGTTCGTTCCGCTTGTCGTCCACGACTCTGTCATCGGAGTCATGGCCCTGCAGAGCCGGCGGCCTGGCGCCTTCACCGAACGCCACCTGGCCGGCATCCAATTGCTCGCCAGCCCGATTGCCTCGGCGCTCGCCTCCGCCAAGCTGAAAGCGGAGGGCGCCGATCGCGCCCGCCACCTGTCGCTCCTGCGCGAGATCGCCATCCGGATGACCTTGCTTGCGCCTCTTCCCGAGCTTCTGCCCGAAGTAGCCTCCTTGCTCCAGGCCGGAGGTGGATGGGAGCAGGTCTCCATCTTTGAACACAAGGCGGGCCGCCTTTTCCTGCGCGCCGTTGCCGGGGAGGCTACCGGCCTCGCACCCGACTTCTCGCTCGACGACCCGGCGCCCATCGCGCAGGCCGCTGCCGCCGCTTCCACCGTGCGTGAGCTGCAGCGCACCGAGACGGGATCAGCCCTTCCCTGGGTGCAGGCAGCGTCGATCCCCCTGGGCGTCGAAGGGCGTATGCTTGGCGTCCTGCACATCCGCGCTGGCGAGGGAGTTGCCATCGACGCCGAAGGCATCGACCTGGCTGAGACCGTGGCCCACCAATTGGCTCTGATCATGCTCGAAGCCCGGAATTTCGCCCAGCAGCAGGAGGAGGCCTGGGTCACCACCGTCCTGCTCGAGGTAGCCCGGCATGCAGCCCAGCCGGGAGACGCCGAGCACGCCCTGCAGGCCGTCTTGCGGCTGACGACCTTGCTCGCCGGAACCTCGTGGGCTGTACTTCTCCTGCCGGACCCGGTCAGCGGCGCCCTCAAATTCGGGCCTTCCGCCGGCTTGCGGCGAACTGCGCGCCACGACCAGGCGCCCCTCGGCCTCGCGCCCGAAGCCCTCGGGGTCCGCCCGCCCTATCGAGAAAGTGAGGAGGTCCGGCGCATCGACCTCCCAGAACCGTTGCGCGAAGTGACTGCCAGCCCGGATGCGATTGCCCTGTCCTTGAGTGATGGCGAGTCGCTTCTGGGAGTCCTGCTGCTCGAGGCGCCGGAGATGCCAGGCGATCGTCCGGCGTTGCTGATGGGAATCGCCCACCAGATCTCCCTGCGAATCGAAAACTCCCGCCTGGTGGAGCTGGTCACGGCCCGCCGCAGTCTGGAGCGCGAGATCGCCATGGCGCGCGACATTCAGACGTCGTTCCTGCCCCGGGTGCTGCCCGAATACGACGGATGGGACGTCGGCGTGACCTGGCAGCTGGCCCGAATGGTCGGTGGGGACTTCTACGATTTTTTCCAGATGCCCGACGGTCCTAACGGTCCCCGCTGGGCCGTGGTGGTCGCTGACGTCGCCGGCAAAGGCATCCCGGCCTCGTTGTTCATGGCGCTTTCGAGAACGTTGATCCGGTCGGTCGCTTTCAGCCGCATCGACCCCGGACAGACCCTGCAGCGCGCCAATGACCTGATCATCTCGGATTCGCAATCGAATATGTTCGTCAGCGTGGTTTTCGGGCTATGGGAGCCGGCGGTTGCCCGCTTCTCCTTCGCCAATGGCGGGCACAACCCTCCAGTCTTGCTGGCACCCGATCATCAGGTGACTCTCCTGCCGCGGCATGGCATGGTCCTAGGCGTCCGCGAAGCGGAGCGCTACGAGACGCAGACGCTCGATTTGGAGCACGGTTCTGGAATCGTACTGTATACCGACGGGGTCACGGATGCCAGCAACGCCGTGGGGGAGCCGTTTGGCGCCGACCGCCTGCTGGAGACCCTCCGCAGCCAGCATAGCGACAGTGCTCAGGACCTTTCGACGGCCATTCATCAGCAGGTGGCGGCCTACGGGGATGACACCGAACTGGACGATGACCTGACGGTTGTCGTCCTTCGCCGTTTGCTCCTGCCCCCGAAGAAGCCCGATCCTCGGACTGGGAGGTCCCGATGACCACGAAGAACGTGCACGTTTCCACTCATCCACTGGTCGCCCACAAGCTGGCGAAGCTTCGCCACCGCGACACCGACCCCAAACGCTTCCGCGAGCTGATCCGGGAAATCGCGGCCCTGCTCAGCTACGAGGCAACTCAAGACCTGGCGCTGACGCCCACCTCCGTCCCGACCCCACTGGCTGACGCTCCTGGATCCATGCTGATCGAGAAGATCGGCCTGGTGCCGATTCTCCGGGCGGGCCTGGGGATGGTCGAGGGCGTATGGGACCTGATGCCAACTGCCGAAGTCTGGCACATCGGGCTCTACCGAGATGAACGCACGCTCAAACCAGTGGAGTACTACAATAAGCTCCCCGTCGAGCCGACGGTGTCGGTGTGCCTGCTCCTGGATCCTATGCTCGCCACGGGGGGTTCGGCGGTGGCAGCCGTCGATATCCTCAAGCGCTGGGGCGTATCCCGGATCAAGTTCGTGGGCGTGATTGGCGCACCGGAGGGGATCGCGCACTTTCAAGGCCAGCATCCTGACATCCCGATCCACCTTGCGGCCGTCGATGACCACTTGAACGATCATGGCTATATCGTCCCCGGCCTGGGCGACGCAGGCGACCGGCAATTCGGCACGGGCTGAGGCGGGGCCTCAAACCAGCCCCTCAACGAAGGACACCGGAGAGACCCTGGCTCGCAGGCTGGCGCCGACCCCAAGGCCGCTTTCCATATCTTTCCATATGGGGTCCCTTCACCAACTCCGCGAGCTTAGCCACCGGCACGCTGAGGCCGTGCGAGACATCGGCTGTCCCCTTTCGCCGAGGGCAGGGTCAACACCCGGGCGAATGCCCTCGACCACGGCCTGGACGGCAGCCCATGCCTAAGCCGCCCGGTGGGCAGTTGTCGCTCACGCCGGTTCACTGCCGATCCCTCACCCTAAGGCCTGCACCGCCGACGCCGGCCAGGGCCGCTCCCAATCGGCGCCCAACGACCTGCGCCGACTCCTCTGCCTCGCACTCCTGGGGCGTCTCCCCGACGCAGACAATCGCCGCCAGTCTGGAACCGACGGCGGCGCGCACCTTGCGCTGGGCAGCCTCGAACAGCTTTCCGGAAGCCCCGCTCCGTTCGGACGAACCTGAGAAACCCCGCTGGCATGGGCCAGCCGA
>JALHUE010000373.1 GCA_022866145.1 Anaerolineales bacterium
CACTTCGGCGACGGCGAAATCGGCCCCGGCGGAAGCGGCGCAATCTTCCGCCAACGTGCGCGCCTGGTCCAGCGAGATGCGGCTGGCGCTTCCGGGCGAAACTCGATACCCCGTCCCTGGCACACCTGCCCAAAGCGCAGGTGCTTGGGTCATTCCGTACCCGCCGCCCACACCTGCCCGGGGCGCAAGTGCCTGGGTCATCCTGTGGCCGCTCTGCCATCCGAGCCAGGGTGCTACCCAAGGTCCGACCGCGGCAAGGACGATTGCCAGGGCGATCAGCGCTGCCGAGACTCCCAGAACCCACTGCAACAATCGACTCACGACCTTCACTCCTTTGGAACCCAAGCTTCGCAGGCCCCATCATGGGGGCGTCCAGGACAACTCTAACGGCGCTTCGGTGAGTGCTTGAGAGGGGTTCAGCCCGGCCCCGGCGGGCCGTTTGGCGCGTGTCGTTTGTCACTGCCCGACGGACGAATCTCACTGGCCAAGGAGGTGCCCGTAGCCTTGCCTGACCTCAAAGGGCTACTTCTTGGATCGGGCCGACAGCAGCATGACTCCCACGATCGGGATGGCGAGAAGGCCGGGGAAAGAGAATCTGGAACAAGGGACCGCATGAGGCCGGCGAAAGGGATCATCACGACGGCCTCCGGGAGCAATAGCCTGGGCAGCCAGGTCTGGCAAGCTCAGGCCCCGAGGGCACCCTCCCCCGGGACGGTCAGGCGCGCAGGCCCGGCAACAGTTCCGCTGGCTTCAGCGAGCGATGCCAGGATTCGGCCGACGAGCCCGGGGTCGGGCAGGGCATTCGGGTCGATGATGATCTCCAGGCGGGTTCGCCCTTCGTACGCATGCACCGTGACCACGGCCGGAGGGCCGGCGGGCGGGTAGACAAGCAGCACGGAGTACTGGCACGTGCAGGGCGGCGTACCATGATGTGGGCAGCGGCATGCATCCGAGCCGGGCCCAAGCAGGTCGAAGCTGCGGACGACCTGCAGGCCTTCCCCTTCAAGCGCGTCACACGCCGCCCGCGCGGCCTCCACACCCATGCAGTCGAAGTCGACGAACGGTTTCATTGATGACCTTGAGATCACAATACTGGACCGGCCCGCTGACCGCGACCGTGGAATCGCGGGTCGCGGCATAGGCATTTCTGCTTGTCGGGGAAGGGCGCCCAGGCTGGCCCGGGCCGGTGACTCAGAGGGGGAATTCGAGGCGCACACTCGTGCCGCCCCCGGGCACCGAGTCGAGTGTCAACTTGGCGTTGATCAGCTCGGCCCGTTCCTGCATCCCCATCAACCCATAGTGGGGCCCGGAGTCGAGATCGGCGCCGGGCACCGGCACAGTGAAGCCGGCCCCGTCGTCCTCGATGACCAGGGTGAAGCGGTCTCGCTCAAATCTCATATCCATCTTCGCCGAGCGGGCCCGGGCGTGGCGTGCAACGTTGCTGAGCGCCTCCTGGGCAATGCGATAGACGGCGATCTCCTGCTCAGGAGGCAACCGTCGCGGCTCCCCGGTGGACACCAGTTCAACACGGAGGCCCGCCGCCGCACCGGCATCGTCGGCCAACATCTGAAGAGCCGACGGCAGGCCGAGGTCCTCCAGGTAGATCGGGCGCAGCGCGCCGATGATGCGGCGGACGCCCTTGAGCAGGGCCTGGGTCATGCGCCGCAGTTCGCCCAGGTGGCCGGAGGCATCCGCCGAATTGCCTTGGACAGCCATCTGGGCTAACTGGGTGCGCTGGTCGAGCGCAATCAGTGCCTGGATGGTTTCATCGTGAAGCTCGCGCGCTACGCGCCGACGCTCGTCCTCCTGACCGCGGGTGACAGCGCCGGCATAGCGGCGGACCGATTGCTGATAGGCGCTCAGCCGCTGGGCCATCTGCACCATCGTCTGCTGCAGCGACTTGATCTCGCGGATGCCCCCGACGGGGTCTTCCAGAGCTTGGAAATCGCCTCGCCCGACCTGGGCAGACTTCCTCTCCAGGGCACGCAACGGCTGCACGACTTGCCGGACGGCGAATGCCAGGGCAAGCAGGGTCAGCAGGAGCGCAGGAATCAGCACCAGAGGCGCCGCCTGGGTCTGTCGAAGCAGAGGATTGTCGGCCGACTCCCAGGGTTCCTCGACTACGAGCACCCATCCCAAGGGAGGCACCGGGTCTAATGCAGCCACGTATTCCACGCGGTCGAGATCGAGGAAGGCAACGCCACCGGTTCCCTGCCGGGCGGCGTCGAAGGCTGGGTGGCCCACGACATCCAACTCGGCAGGCGTTCCCTCCCGCCGGTACAAGGTGCGGAGCTGCGAGTCGACGAGCCAGGCCCGGGCCTGGCTCTCGGCAGGGAAAGCGTCGTCGAGGATGCGGCCTGCCAGGTTGCCGGGTTGGAAGGCGCCAACGGCCGATCGGGCTCCGGAAGCAAACGCCACGACGGTGACCGGCATCTCGAAGGACGGTAAGCGCCGGGCTTCGGAGAATTCGGGTTTGCCGGAGGCGCGGCTTCGGTCGAGCAAAGTGGCCAGATCGAACTCGGCCCACCACTCGGCCGGCACGGTGGACGCCAGTGGTCGGCCATCGTTTGCCACAATGGCAAGGCCGCCTTCGAAGTCCGGTAGGAGGTGCGCAGAATCGAGCAGCACAGCTTCTGGATCAGGCGAGTTCATGGCGAGGGCGCCAAGGCTCTGGATCAACAAACCTCGCTGACGGAGCTGCTCGGCGATGGCGTCGGAGGCGGCATGGCTGGCCCGAGCTTCGCGCTCGGCGACCAGATCACGCATGGCCTGGGAATGCAGTCCCAGGCTTCCGAAGGCGATCACGACCAGCAGACCGGTCAGTGGGAGAACCGCAAAGAGCAAGAGCTGCAGCGTCAGGCTGCGGCCCCCGACCTTCGGGGGACGACCTTCGTTGGGAAGAGGGGGGTTCATCGGCGATTCAGTTGCTGTCGTTGGTTTCCAGCACCGGAGGGATGAGCCCCTGGGTGACGGCACGCATCACAGCCTCGGTCCGGCTGGCGGCGTGAAGCTTGCCGAAGACCTTTGCCAGATGGCCCTGTACGGTGCGGTCGCTGATCGACAGCTGTACCCCGATCGCTTTGTTGGTATAGCCGCGGGCGGCGAGGCGTAGCACTTCGAGCTCACGTTCGGTCAGCGCCTCGGCGACCAGGGGCGGTTCGCCGGAGAAGCGGCTGATTAGTTGTCGGGCAATGGCCGGGTCGAGGACCGACTTTCCCTCGCTCACGGTTCGGACCGCCTCGACGATGTCTTCGGCGTCGGCTGTCTTCAGCACGTAGCCGTTGGCACCCGCCTGCAGGACGGCCCGGATGTAGGGCTCATCGTCAAAGGCGGTGAGGATCAGGACCCCGACCGGCAGGCGTTCGGCGCGGATGGCGCGGGCCAGTTCGATGCCCGAGCGCAGCGGCATCTGGATGTCCAGCACGGCCACGTCGGGGAGGTGCTGCCGGATCAGGCGCAGCCCCTCTTCGCCGTCGCCGGCCTCGGCCACGACCTCGATCTCCCCGCTCGCCTCGAGGAACTGACGAATCCCCTGGCGGACGACGGCATGGTCGTCCGCCAGCAGGACCCGAATCGTTTTGACCGGTGATCCCATTCCGTGTGCCATCCAAGGTCGAGCCGGCTAGGCGTGATGCTGGCGCGTCGGTGGCGGCTCCGCTCTGCCAATGTACTTCTGTGGCTCCCGGTCGAAATCGCGCTTGCAGCCCGGGGAGCAGAAGGTGTAGAGCTTTCCATCGTACTCCGACTTGTGGAGAGCGGTGTTCTCATCCACTTCCATGCCGCAGACCGGGTCGATCGCCATGCTGACTACCTCCTGAGCCGCTTGCCGTGGCCGCGGCTCGCACCCTCTTGTCGGTCAATCGAGGATCAGCCTTCCCGCCTCGTCTCTTCCTCGAAGCAGTTCCCTAGGTCCCTGAATTGTAGACGGAAACGCGGCGCATGCCGATGACCAGCGCCGTCGCCGCCGCGCCCGACCGGGGCGGGGCGAACCCGAGGTGGCACGCTCAGGCGCCGTGGCACACCCTATCCCTTCACCGACGCTGCCGACGCGGCGGGAGCTGGAGGTGCCGGCAACAGGTCGCCCTCGAACGAGCCATCCAGCCGGGGTACGGCCAACCAGGCGATGCCCAGGCCAAAGAGGACACCGCTGAGCAGACGCATCCAGGCGTTGAAGGAGCCCCAGGCATCGCCGGCGTAGAACCCGGGTCCCAGGCGGCTGCCGGTGAGAGTCGCCAGCCAGAGGTTCGTGTCGCGAAAGCCAAACCCGAAGCCGGCCAAGTCGCTGAGCAAGTGAGTCGTGCCGTCCAACGCGAGAGGAAGGAGGAGAACAACGAAGGCCCAAGCCGGGAGGGGTCTTAGCCGGTGCCGCAGGAGGCGCGCGACGATCATGAAAGCGAACAGCCCAGTGTACATCGCCGCCATCCGGTCAGACCAGGCCACCTTCCATCCGAGATTAGGCGTGCCGAGGAAGGCTCGCAGGGCGAGAGGCTGCAATGTGACGCCGGCGGCCTGAAGCTCGGCCGGGGAGTACATGAGCTTGGGTCCGAAGACGAAGTACGACCGCTGGGCCATCTGGTGGCACTGTGTGGAATAGAATGTGTAGATCGCTCTGGCGGGGTTGGTCCATCCGATCCGCATGAATGCCGGGGCCAGCCATGGCAACCCGGCGTACAGGCCCACGAAGAGCAGGGTAATTAGGAACCAGTGTCGACGGGTGGCACGCAAGGCGGGTCGGGGGACTTGGGCTGGCCGTGCCGCCCGTCGTGCGGCGTGCTCGCCCCGGGCCAAGGTGAGTTCCTTCATCGCGCCCGGATTGTAGGTGATGCTACCGGACCCGGAGCGCGCCATTTGGCTTGTGACATGCCTGACAGAATCCCGTGCATCACCTCTCGGGTAGCGAGAGTCTCTGAAGATCCCGGCGGTGCACCGGTGGTCGAGTCTCGACGAGCTCAGGCTGTAGGGCGGAGAGGAGGAGCACGACAGCGTCACTCCGGCAGAACCCCGGAGACTGGTCCCCCTGCAATTTCTGTGGCCCTTGAGTTGGGCTCAAGGTGAGCGGATCGGCTCAACCGAGGGCGCATTCGAGGGCTTGTTTCCCCCCGCACAAGAGTCCTGAAAAATCTTGCGCACGAGGCTGAGCCCCTTGCCCGAGTTACTGCCGATTCCGTGGAATGGTCCAGCGTACTTGGCAGTCCGGAATCCCGAAACCCTTGACCATCCGCCTCTCGCATGCCCCCCATACGCAATCACAGAATACGC
>JALHUE010000374.1 GCA_022866145.1 Anaerolineales bacterium
GTCCACATCGGCCACCTTCGCAAGCGCCTGGCGGCGAGTCAGATCGTACGCATCGAGACTGTGACCGGCGTCGGGTACAAGCTGGTGGTGTAGGTGGCGGTTGGGCTCCATTCGGGCGCGCCTTCTGCTGAGCTACCTACTGTTGATCGGGCTGGTCCTATTCCTGGTTGGGGCTAGTCTTGTGTTCTTCCTGTCGCAGACCCCGGTGCTGGATCGCCTGGCTACGGCGCGCCTGGCAAGCCGGGCCGAGGCCATTGCTGAACGGGGATCCCTCGACGCCCTTCGCCCGGCCCGGGAAGCTGCCTTGGCACAGCGCCTCGATCGCCAAACGCTCGCCCGCGTTCTCGTGCTGGACGAGGACGGCCGGGTGCTGGTGGACAGCCGTCCTGAGGCGGCGGCCTTGGAGTTGGATGCCCTGGCTGCACGGGGTCAGGCGGGCGACGTGCTCGGCGATCGCTGGAACTACGCCAGCCAGATCTTGGACGAGGACAGAGTCCTGGTGCTGGCCTCGCCGACCTCGCAGCTGCGGCTGGCGGTGCTGGGGGATGACCTGCTGCGGGCGCTGGGGAGGGCCGGGCTGGTCGCCGCAATTCTGTCGGTGGTCCTGGCCGCCTTGCTGGGTCGCTGGTTGGGCGAGCCGCTGCGGCGGATGGTCCCGGCGGCCCGGACCCTGGCCGCAGGGGAGTTCCGCCAGCCGATCCCGGTCGAAGGGCCGGACGAAGTCCGAGAACTGGCGCTGGCCCTGAACGAGATGGCTGACCGGGTGCAGGCCAGCCAGCAGATGCAGCGCGATTTCGTCGCCAATGTGTCGCACGAACTCAAGACACCGCTGACGTCGATCCAGGGGTTCGCCCAAGCGATCGCCGACGGCACGGCCGATGACCCGGGCTCGCGCCAGCATGCCACCCAGGTGATCCTGGAGGAGAGCGGACGCCTGCGGCGTCTCGTCGACGATCTGCTGAGCCTGGCGCGGATGGACGCCGGGCAGGTGGCCTATGACCGTCAGCCTGTGGACCTGGTGCCGATCCTGCGAGCTGTGGTCGACCGGGCTTCGGTGGCCGCCGCCGCCCGGCAGGCCGTGGTCCACACTCAGCTGCGGCCATGCCCCTTGGTGCGAGGCGACGGCGATTGGCTGGCGCAGGTGTTCACCAACCTGGTAGACAACGCCCTGCAAAGCCTGACTGTCGGGGGAGAGGTGCGCCTCACCTGTGGGGGCGAGGGCGGCTGGGCGGTGGTCGACGTGATCGACAACGGCCCGGGCATCCCGGCCGACGAAGTCGGGCGCGTTTTTGAGCGCTTCTATCAGGTCGACAAGTCGCGCAAGGCCGGGCCCGGCCGCGGGTCCGGCCTGGGGCTGGCGATCTCCAGCGAAATCGTGCATGCCCATGGCGGTAGCTTGAGCGTGGAGAGCCGCCTCGGGATCGGCAGTCGCTTCAAAGTACGTCTGCCATCGATGGACTCCGAGGACTCCACCGCCGCCCGACGGCGCCCCCGCTAGTTTCGGTATAATCCCCCCCTATTCAGAAGGGAGTGGTTCAATGCAGACTCGGAAAACCTCCGGATGGTGGATCGCTTGTGGTGTGTTGCTGGTATTGCTGTGCTGCTGTTGTCTGATTCTACCGTTGGCGGCAAGCGCCGCTTTCGTTTCCTCTGGCCTGTCGGCCCTGCAGGATTCGTTCTTCCGTCCCCTGATGCCCATCCTCTCGCCGGCGGAGATCTTCACCCTGCCGACCGAGAAACCTTCGCCTCCGACCCAGGCGCCCGCAGCGCTGCCTCAACTACCCGCCGA
>JALHUE010000375.1 GCA_022866145.1 Anaerolineales bacterium
ACTGCTCTTCGGTGACTTCGCTCCTCGTGAAAGTGATGTGCATGCTTGCGACTCCTTGGGGATTGTTCTTGCGCATGAAGTCTAACACTCGAGGCATGGGGGACGGTGGCGCCCAACGGCCTCGAGCTATGCTGCCCGGCGGCTCAGGCTCCCCACCATTCTCGCGCTCGCCAACGGGGGGGCAAGGTGCCCTGCCCTTTCCTGCTCCCAGCCGGGTCAGCATCAGCGAGTTGTTGGGCGGCGGCTGGCCAGATCAACCTCAATCAACGGACTGGGACTCAGTTCAGGAATCTCCTTGAGCTCGTCGAAGGGCGGGCGGAGGAATCCCCGGTGCCTTCTTCCCGAGATCGCCTCAGGGATTCCCGGCCCCCTCTGGTGTCCGTGACCAAACGGACGTGACCCGGGGGGCTCGGAATGACGCACGACCCCTCGCGTGGGTAGCAGCTCAGCTCTGCTCGTCGCCGACGATAATGACGATGTTGCCTTTCTTCTGTTCAGTCTCGGCGTACCGGTGGGCCTCAGCCGTCTGTTCAAGGGTAAAGTGCCGATCGATGACCGGCCGTAGCTTCCCGGCGTCAATCAATTCCTTGAGGTATAGCAGATGCTCCACCGACCCGCTGTCCGAGCCGAAGATCACTTTCCTATCGCTCGTCATCGTGGTCCACAATCCGCGGAGCAGGTGAGATGTGTTCGGATTGGCCAGCATGCACCGCCCACCGGGGCGGAGCATGCGTAGGACGCGGGCGAAGGGCGCTCTGCACACAACGTCGAAGATGAGGTCAAAGGTCTGTGCGCTGTCGGTGAAGTCCCGCTCGGTGTAGTCGATGACGTGATCCGCGCCGATCGAGCGGAGCATCTCAAGCTTGCTGGTGCTGTCCACTGCCGACACTTCGGCGCCGAAGAGCTTGGCCAGCTGGACCGCGAACGTGCCGAAGCTCCCGCCCGCGCCGATGATCAGGACCTTCTGCCCGGCCTGGATGTTCCCCTTTCGAAGGAACCGTAGCGCCTCCGATCCACCATAGGGAACGGCGGCGGCCTCGGCGTAGCTCATGTTCGTCGGGATGCTGGTCAAGGCGCTGCCTTCGCTGCGTCCGCCCAGGCAGATGTACTCAGCGTGGGCTCCAAGCCGAATTCCCGTTGTCCCGAAGACCCGATCGCCTGGCGCGAACTGGGATACCCCTCTACCGACGTCCTCAACCTCGCCCGCGAATTCCTGGCCCAGGATGCGGACCCTTGGTTTCAAGACGCCGGACCACAGTCGCATAGGAAGCCAGACCCATCCGGGGAAGTCGAACCGGCGGAGCTCACAGTCCGCCCTCGACACAGTTGTGGCGTGGATGCGGATCAGCACCTGCTGGTCCTTCGGGCACGGTTTCTCGACCTCCCGGAACTTGAGCACATCCGGGGAACCGTAGGCTGTGCAGATGATTGCTTTCATTCCTTCTTCATTCCTTGCTGGAGGCAAGCTTGGAAGTGGCGGCCTTCTTTGGCACATTCCCCTCCAGGGCGTTCAATACCGCCGCCCAACGGCTGCGAACTGAGCGGCCCGCCCAGGGCTACTTCATCCGAAATCGCCGAGCTGGCCGGGCCCGCTCCAGCGAGTTGTTGGGCGGCAACCCGACGGTGGTAGCACTTCTCCCTTGGGCGAGATATAGATCAATCTCAGGATTACTCTTCCTCGTACTCTTTCTGCTATGCTCCAAAGCGATAGCTACCCATCCTCTGTGTGGTCCACAAGGGTCGAATCGGCTCATGCTTCCTGTTTGGGCCACTTCCATGCGTACCAAACAACCAGTAAGACAAACACAAGTTGTGCTGTTGACCAAACGAACTCATAACCAGCAGACTGCAATACAAAACCCAAAACCCAAAACGCAAGAATGATCACAGCATAGAGTATGCCTACGATGCGATTTGCCCAACGACTCACGGAATACTTCAATATCAGGGTTAGGGCACTCATAAGTATGGGAAACACAAATATTATCGACATTACCAATAGCAATTCTGGGGTTGCTTTGATAGATCCGGTGTTCTCAAGTAAAGACTTTAGTACAACCGAATCACTTAAGCGGTACGTATCCCCGTTCAAAGAACTTAGCACTTCAGCTACCCATAACACTGCAAGGATTATCCTCACATCTAGCAGATTTCTTGCGGTCTTGCTATTCGTGTTCATTTTCTACTGCTCCTTTTCATTCTAGGTGTAGCCGCCCAACGGCCTCGAGATGAGCCGCCCGGCCAGCGCTTCGAACCTATCTTAGACCCAATTCAGCGCAGCTGGCCGGGTCGGCTCCATCGAGTTGTTAGGCCGCCGCCCGTTGGGTGCGCGATGTTGGGATGGCGCCCTTTTCGGTAGTGCCTACCGCAATCGGACCGAGGACGAGTGATAGGTTTCTGGAGGCTGGATTGCTGCCCGCGGCTCTAGAGTGGCCAAACGATCCGGGTATCGGTGCTGGCCACGCCCTTCACTTCTCTAATCTTGCCGAGGGTCTCGCCCAACGCCTTCTGATCAGCTCCCTCGACAAAGGCAATGATGTCCGTGGGGCCGGCCAGAAAGTGAACAGTCTTGACTCCGGCAACAGCGTGGAGCGCCTGGTGCACCGTGCGCATTGTGTCCCAGCCGCCGGACGTCGCCATTTGAATGAATACGAATGCTGCCATCATGGTCGTCCTCCTTGAACGAGTAGGTGCGCCGATCGGGCGCATGGGTTTGCCGGCATCCGACAGGTAGGGGCCGTCTGCGCGCCAAAGTCTTCGCCCACGCTTTACGTTCTAGCCGGCCCGCGCCAATGATCATGATATCAGAGTCTTCCGTGGATCCCTCGATTTGCCGGGACCAATGGGGTGTCAACGGGCGGCCTAACGGTCTCGAGCTAAGCTGCCCGGCGGAAGCGGGCAATTCCACTTGGACTCTACGCCCGGCCGGCAGGCGATTCAAGCAGCCCCGAAGGCCCAGCCCGCCGGGTCAGCTTCAGCGAGTTGTTAGGCGGCACCCCGCAACAACACCCTACTTGCTCGCTTCAAATAGGCGACCTCTTGTCAACGCCTCGCGAAGTTCGGGTTCGAGCTCAAGATACGCGGCATCTGGTTCCGCGCCAAG
>JALHUE010000376.1 GCA_022866145.1 Anaerolineales bacterium
CTGCAGCAGAGCATGCACGCGATACGCCGACACGAGCAACCCATGAGCGCGGCACTGATCGAGCGCTTGCAGTCGATTCCCGGCGTCCGGATCCATGGCATCACCGACCCGGCGCAGATGCACAGGCGTGTACCCACGGTTTCGTTCACGGTCCCCGGCACACACCCGCGCGCCATTGCCTCGGCGCTAGGAGCGGGAGGGATCCAGGTCTGGGACGGCAACTACTATGCCCTGGCCGTCACCGACCGCTTGGGACTGGAGAGCCAGGGCGGGATGGTGCGGGTTGGCCTAGTGCACTACAACACCGAGGACGAGATCCAGCGGCTGGTCGACGCGCTGCGGCCGATCATCGCCCGCAGCTGATCCGCTCGAGCCCCGGCAACGAGGAGACGAAGAATGCCGACCCGTCAATCGCGGGATTCTGAGGGCAGGACGGTATTGATCATCGACGCCGGCGTGGCCGGGCTCGCAGCAAGAGAAAGCCCGCATGCTGCATGCCATGGAGCACAATCAGGTGGCGGACAGCCTGAATGACCTTCTCGATGGGCGCCATCGCAGCATCCGCCAGCAGGTGGAGAATCTCGCCATTGTCGCGCCCCTGGGCTCCGAGCATTGCCCCGGCAGTTGGCGGGGCAATGTCTCTGCCGGTTGTTGAGCGAGGAAACCATGCACCCGGTGATGGGGATTCCCAAGCCGCGTCGCGCTCTGAGCAGGTTGTTCGTAGCCGGCTAGTGGGCAGAACCGGGCGCGATGGCGCCCATGGCGCCCGCTTGTGGGCGCAACGCTGACCCAGGTGATCTGCGCCCAGGGCTGCAGACCGTTCGTCGCTTACCCTCACTAGTGGCAACTCTCTGCCCTCCGCGCCTCTCAAAGCTGTTTGCGCTCCAACCGGTCCAGGGTTTGAGCAAGAAACGGATCCCCCGCCGAGGGCCAGTTGCCGCCTTCAGATGTTCCACGCCCGGCATGATTACGCGCGTCGTCCCGTCGCCGGCCAGACTCACCGAGTGCAGCACTTCGTTCAGGAGGAGGGGCTGATGCTGCTCTGAGGGGAGGAAACAGGCTAGCGCAACCGGGATCGCCGGTTCAACTCTGCGTACCCCAGGGTCATCACCCGACGATGCAGCTCATGAAGCACCACCCAGGGGAGAGTCCTCACATACCGCTTCACAACTTCTCTCTCTTCTGTGATGTACTCTTCCAAGTGGCCTCGCGAACTCGTCTTTGAAGAAGAGTGAACCCTGAAAACCGCAAGCACGTCCCTGACGATGAGTGGCCGATGCCTCTGCCAGAGCCTCAGCCAGTATTCATAGTCCATGACGTACTCTAGATTCTCGTCGAGCAATCCCACTTCGTCCATGGTGTCCCTTCGCCAGAAGGTCGCTGGCTGAGAAATGTAGTTCGTCACACTCAGCAGGCGATAACTCCCGGCCAAGAGAAGGATGTCCTTGTACAGTCGGACGGCTCGTCGGCGGTCTATCCCCGCCTCATCAACTATCCTGCACCTGCCTGTCAACCACGCCACGTCAGGATGGTTGTTGAAGGCTTCCACTACCCTCGCAATCGCACCACGGCACAGTAGATCATCCGCGTTCAGGTAGCCGAACAGCTCTCCTCGTGCAAGGCGCAGGCCCTTGTTGACAGCATTTGCCTGTCCTGTGTCAGGCTCACTTATCCAGACGATTCTCGCCGCAAACTCCTCCAGGATATTGATGGTCTCGTCAGTCGACCCCCCATCGATCACAATGCACTCTACATGAGGATAGCCCTGCATCAAGACCGACTGGACCGCTTGCCGAATGAACGCCCCCTGATTGAGCGATGGGGTGATAATGCTCACTACAGGTGAGCCCGCGCAGTGAGTTCCCGATTTCAAGACTGCACCTCTTGGGTTCGGGCCAGGCCTCCTGGATTGACCAGGGGAGCATCCTGCATGCTGTAGGGACACTCAGTCACTTCGTGAGAAACGATAAGGATACCCGTCTTGCGGCCCATCCTGCCATCCAATGCGATAGGCATGCCCATAATGACAACTCGCCCCACTCGGTATACAATTCCATTGAGATGGATCGCCAGGTCACACCGTTCGTTGTTGTACCCGCCTACAACGAGGCCCATATCCTCCATCGCACGCTCAGCAGCCTGGTAACTGCAGGCTACCTGGTAGTTGCGGTCGACGACGGCTCGACGGACGGCACTTCAAGCGTGGCCCTAACCATTCCCGTCCATGTGCTTCGGCACGTCACAAATCTAGGCCAGGGTGCCGCTCTCCAGACAGGGATAGCCTACGCGCTGTCCTTCCCGGAGTGCACTCATATTGTGACCTTTGACGCTGACGGGCAACACCGGGTTGAGGACATCGCCGCCCTAATATCCGCCATGCAAGAATCTGGAGCGGACGTCGCTATCGGCTCGCGATTCAAAGATGGCACCCGCGCTCCTGGGATTCCGTTCACCCGCATCATAGTCCTCAGACTTGCGGCGTTCTTCACCCGACTCACAACGGGGCTAAGCGTGACCGACGCCCACAACGGCCTGCGCGCGTTTACCAGGTTCGCTGCAGGAAGAGTCCGCATTCGTCAGGCCGGTATGGCCCACGCATCCGAGATCATTGGGCAGATACGGCGGGCTGGTCTGACTTACATCGAGGTTCCAGTGACCATTGACTATACCGCGTACTCGCGCTCGAAAGGGCAGAGGCTTTGGAACGGCTTAGGTATCCTTTGGGAAACACTTGTCGGAGGCCTCGCAGGCGATGCAGACTAGCCAGATCCTTATAGCCCTCGGGCTTGTTATTGTTCTCGTCTATGTCTTCGCTGCCAAGAACGCTCTCTCTCAGCGCTGGGCCATTGTAGTCCTCGTGGGCATCGGCCTGGTGCTCGCAGCGTGGCCAAACTTGACCTCGCTCATCGCTAACAGCATTGGCATAGGCAGAGGAACCGACCTTCTCCTTTATGTATTTGTCGTTTTCTGCATCTTCCTCTTTGCACACATACTCGGCCAACAGCACCGACTTGCTTCTCTGGTTGTTACCCTTGTCCGAGAAGAAGCTCTTCACAACGCCAAGGTGGGAGAGGTGCCGCAGGATCCCGGACCCGGCGAGGAGGCTGCCAAACGACCCTGATCAAATGGATTCCACCACCTTACCGAGGGTTCTCCGAAATCCGGGTATCCAGGTCTATTCGGCATCTCCAGGTGCTGCACGAGAGAATGCGCGGCCAGTCGCGCCAAGATCGATCTCCCTTCCCGCCTCGATCTCGCCATCTCCAATTCGTTACTGAGGATAGGCCTCAAGGACTTTCCCTAGCCAAACTGACCTGTCTCATCCGACAGAGCGATGTGGCGCCGTCCGGCGTAGTCGCAACACTGCCTGGGATCCGACGCGTTGGCGGGAACCGTCGCCCGCCAGGCACGAGCTCTTCCACCGCCACTGGAAAGGCCGAATCCTGGACAGTCGGATCCAGTCATCCCTAGTCAGAGACACCGATACAACGACACCGCCCGGCATTTCGACGTCTCAACCCTTCCTCGGCTACTGTGTGATCACATGCCGGCAGGCCCGCTGGCTCTCGCCGACATTTGCTGCGGAGATGGTTCATTCTTCGCCATCCTTGACCGTCTCGGATACATCTCTCCGGCCATGCCAGTCTATGCCGTCGATAACGACGCTCGGCGTTTGAATCGCGTGAAAGCCCGCTTCCCGTTCATCACCGCCCCCACCGCCTGGGCCGAGTCTGTCCCGGCCATACCCGATCACAGCATCGACTTCGTCATTTCCACAATGATAATGGAACACGTGACGAGTGAAACTGCTTACTTGGACGAAATTCGCCGCGTGATGAAACCGGGAGGTCGAGCACAAATCACGGCCGTCTTCAAGCGCCCGTGGGCCTGGTACTTCCGCAGACGAGACGGCAGGACCGTCCTCGACCGCTCCCACCTGAGAGAATACTGAGAGAATACACCGATCTTGATGCCTTCCGCGGCCTTCTCCAAGGCAACTCTCGTTTCACTATGTTGAACGCCCTTGAACTCCGGCCTCTTCGTTTTCCCGTGCTCGATCCGATACTCTTTCGCCTGGCACGGATCGCGCCTATCCCGTCCGATACGAAAGTGCTGCCAGCCGCCCGTCGTCTCGCAGTCCGCATTCCGCGGTAATCCACCCTCGCTACGGTCGTACAGTTCTAGCTGAAGCCAAAGACGAGTCCCTTCCTGCGCACCCTGCGTGACTGACAAGCCCGCTCTCTGGCCATTGCGCCGACGCAGGTGTCCTCAGATCGTGAACACCTGTCGCCACCGATAGCTTCATCAGATTCCCGCGTTCACTGGTCCATCATGACCAGCGAACCCACTCACCTGGAGATTCGCTCAATCAAGGACCGCCTCACCTTCTCGAGACCAAGTCTGCACCCATACTGGAAGACGAGGTCGGTCCTTTGTTCGCTCTCTCCCATATACAGTTTGCCCAGCGAATACTCCGGCTGAAGCGTCAAGGCTACGCGCACAGACCCGGATTCATCCGACTCTCCGCCGAGCACCTTGAGCTGATAGTAGTGACCCGCCGAGTCTTCTTCGACAGGGAACCCGAGAGTGAGCCACCCTCCCGCTGGAAGGTCCCGATTATATGTGCTCTGCAGTACCACATCCTGGTCGCGAGATGGATCGCGCAAGAGGAATGTTGTCCGCGCTTCCGGGTTTGAGCCCAAGGCGTTCACCCAGAGACGGACTTCTTCCATGCCATTGCACTCGGGGATGACTTCCTGCACCAGGCCTTCCGGCGGAGCCGGGGGGGAGTAGCTGTCGTCGGGAGCCCAGTTCTTGTAGACGGGCTGATAGCACAGGCCTGTTCGATATGCCTGAGTGCCGCATGTGACATGGTACGACAGGTATATGCCTGCTGAATACGCCGCAAGGCTGATCCACGCCGTGCCTACCACAGCGCGTGTTGCCCAGCGACCGGTGACGGCATTCCCAGCACCAACAAACGGGATCAGGGCCAGAGGCACGAACGGCAGAAGATATCGCCCCTGCACGCCTGTCACTTCAGGGCTCGCAATCCGCGACACCGTCACGTAGAGTGCGCCAATTGTGGCGAGGTATCCAAGCGCCAAGACAGCAGCAATGACGATCCGAGATCTTCGCGGAGGAGGACTACCTGTGGTCTCAGCAAACACAACCCCGAGCAGGGCTATGGGCGAAAGCAAGTACACGATCGCGGGAGGAGCCCAGTATCCATATCCATATTCACCCAGCATCCCCCTTGCGTACTCCCCGCCGTTCCTGAGTAGATCGCGAAACATTACTCCTGCGAAGAGATCCAGATGCCGCACGATCCACTCTACTTGCCGCCCTGCGTCGGCACCTTCAACCCCACTTCGTGACCGTGAGACCACAATCGCATTCCAGCCCAGAACTTCCACGACAAAGAGAGCTAGCGCAACGACTACAACCGCCATCGTCTTTCCCGTGTTTCGCCGCCTTGCGTGAGGCACAATCATCAGTATCAACAGGGCAAGCACTGCGGTGTTCGGCTTGACCCCGAATAGCAGAATCAGCGACGCAATCAGAAGCATTACCTCATACCACCTCAGGCCATCGCGGGTTGAGAGGTACAGGGATATCGCAATGAAAAGTAGCCCGATACCGTTCGTCACCACATCCGCGTTTATCGTGGAGGCTTGAAAGAGCGCCATTGGAAGTGTGGCTGCGATCGCGATCGCCCACTTTCCAACCGGAGTGAACCGGACCGCCAACCAGACCAGAAGTGCGTAGGTCACAAGACCTGCAAGTCGGCTCCCATAGAAAGCCTGCAGCGCGGAGAGCTGGAACTTCCTGCCCAGATACCTCATGGCCAAGGACTGCGGAAGCAAGGTAACCGGGGAATACGTAGATCTCGTTGGGAGTCCACTGTAGATGTAGCCTTCAGCATCAATGGGCTTGGCCCCGTATTCCTTCCAGAACCCCGCACTAACCGGGCCCACCAGCGGCGATCTCCTGTAGGAGAGATCCCAATAGATGGCGGGGAACGGGCGTTCAGGTCCGATCACTTCGTTCGGAACGAAGCGGAAGTGCGACAGTTCCCACACACGGACGAGATGAGTTTCCTCATCGTACCCGGCACCCAGAGGAATCATCAGAACATTGAACAGGCCGAACACAACCACGGTCACCACGGTGAAGAGCTCCACCCGCGAGAAGCCGCCGGAGCCCAAGCCGCTAGTCAGCCGGCTGACTAGTCCGCCAGCGACGTGTGTTGCCGATCCCGGAGCAGATATAGCCAGTTTTGGCATCCTCACTCGCTGTCAGGCCTGTTCGGCCGCCTTGTCAACGGTTCCCCCTCATGCCATCCCACCCACGCGTCTTCCCCATCTCGCATCGTCACCTATCAGTACAAGGCCGACCCGGTAATCTGTTGAACCTCAGACAGATCACGCCCTACGCGACGTTTGGTCTCCGCAGGCAGGCACGACCTCTACGTTCTGTCCCCATCCAAATTCAGAGGCTCTCACCAGATTGGATGCTCCATCTGCGCTCTGCATCGAGTCCGTGCAAACGAGGCTGCCACCTCACCCTGGTCGGCTGGAGGTCGCCGACCCCTCATCTTCCCCAAGATTGATCGCAACCGCCAGCAGTGGCTTCCAAGGTCAGGGCAATCGCATGTTCTGCAAGGTTCTGCTCGCCCGCCCGACTCCCACCGGCTGTGTAGCGATCCGTGGAATGAGGGGGGCCCGGCCCGCCTGGGCGAGATTCCTGCAGCAACGGTTTCGAACCCCGGGAGTGTGCATTGGGATGATCAGCGGCCTCCGCTGAGATTCGGTCGGGTGAAAGGGAGCGTACACGCGCTCCTTGCAGTTCAAGCCATCAAGGCTCAAGGGGAAGGCCTACGGCCAGTCCGATCGGTCGCTTCTTCCCGTGAATGGAGCACTCGTCGATTGTACAATGGTACTCGAGAAGCCGTGGAGGGGCGTGCAATCACAGCAAGAAACGCGCCGGCAGACATCCAGATGAGGGGGGCACCCGGATGTCCGCCAGCGATCGCCAGTATACCACGCCGGAGTCGCTCGTCAAGCCCCCGTCGCCAGGCGTGTGTCTTTCCCGCTGGAAGTGCGCAGTCGCGAGGGGTGTTCAGCGTCGCCTGGCTCAAGTTGGCCGTTGTCTCTCAAGTGGATTCCGTTGGAATTCAGATGGCCCTTCGCAGGCACGGCCCGTGCTCTGCCCATCGCCCCCCGCCGA
>JALHUE010000377.1 GCA_022866145.1 Anaerolineales bacterium
GTGTATGCCTTCGAGTGTCGGCTGAGGCGCGGCGAGCCGCGGCTGCTCGAGCACACAGACCTGCGCTGGGTCCGGCCGGAGGCTTTGGGGCGCTATCCGATGGGCAAGATCGACCGGGCGATTGCCCGCCGGTGGAGATCGTATCTCGCCGCCGGCAGGCAACCGATTCGCCGATGACGACGGTGCGGCGAGAGGTGGGCGAGGACGGGGGGCTCCCTCCCGAAGGACGGGCGGCGTGAGTGCGTTTTGGCAGGGTGTGATCGCCGGATACGGCATCGCCATACCGGTCGGCGCAATCGCCGTCCTGATCGTGGATCTGGCGTTGCGGCGAGGCTTCCGTTCCGGTTTCGCCGCTGGCGCCGGCGCGGCCACCGCCGACTTGATCTACGCGGCCTTGGCCGTCGCGGTGGGGACGGTGCTGGCCGCCGCCCTGCGTCCTTTCGCCCTGCCCCTGGCCGCGGTGAGCGGTGGCTTCCTGATCGGCCTGGGCATGCGAGGGGTGTGGCGGGCGCGCCATCGGTTGGGCATGGAAGACCCGACTCTGCCGGACGGGCGGCCGCTCTGGCTCGTGTACATCCAGTTTCTCGGGCTGACTCTGTTGAATCCACTGACGATCGTGTACTTCGCGGCCCTGGTCCTCGGGGGAAGCCTCGGCGATAAGGGTTCGGTGGCGCACGGCCTGCTCTTCGTGCTCGGTGCGGGCCTGGCTTCGCTCTCGTGGCAATCGCTGTTGGCCGCGGGGGGCTCGCAGCTGGGGCAGCGCCTGCCGCCCCACTCCCGCCTGATCACCAGCCTGATCGGCAACCTGGTGGTGATTGCGTTGGGCGTGCGCATCCTGGTGCAGGCATTTTGGCTTTCGGGGTTATGACCAGGGAGCGGCCCGTCAGGGCTTGAAAGCGGGCGGTGAGGTGGACATAGGCTCCCCTACAAGGCTATTGTCATCGTCGCGTTGCACTTAGAGATAGAACCCGTGCGCCGATCTCGAGCCTGAAAATCGACTAGAATTGAGATGCCTGGGGCGACTCCCTCCGGGCGAGGAGGACCCAATGCCCTTCCGACTTGGCACACCCGAGCTGATCATCATCCTGGTTATCGTCCTGCTGATCTTCGGGACGGGGCGGATCACAAAGGTGGCCGGCGAGCTGGGTAAAGGCATCAAGGAATTCCGGTCCGGGCTGAAAGAAAACGAGCAGGAGGCAAGCAAGGACAAGCCGGAACCGCCTGCAACCCCTAGCTGATCGACCGATCCGAGGCTGCACGTTGAGATCACCGCTGGCGGTGAGATCGGGCCGGCGCGGAACAGGTGCAGCCTCTTGCTTGCCGCAAACCCTCTCGGATTCGCATGCCTGAGCCTCGACTGAGCCAGATCCAGTGCGTCCTGCTGGACATGGATGGGACGTTTTACCTTGGCGAGCGCCTGCTGCCCGGTGCCGCCGCCTTCATTGAGACGCTGCGGGCTGGCTCGCAGCGATTCGTCTTCCTGACCAACAACACCTCTCAGAACCGGCAGCACTACCTGGCGAAGATGCTCCGGCTAGGCGTCCGGCTCTCTGACGAGGAGATCTTCACCGCGGGCGAGGCCAGCGCCCTGTGGCTACAAGAACGGGCTGCTGGCTGCGCCGTGTTTCTGGCTGGCACCCCGGCACTAGCTGAGGTCTTCACGGGCCACGGTTTTCGGCTGGTTCAGGAGGACCCGGACTGGGTGGTGTTGGGCTTCGACACCACGCTCACCTACGACCGGCTGTGGAAGCTTTGTGATCACGTGCGAGCCGGGCGTCCCTACCTGGCGACCCACCCAGATTTCAACTGCCCGACCGACGGCGGCTTCAAGCCGGATATTGGCGCCATGATCGCCTTCGTCGAAGCCTCCACCGGCCGCCGGCCGGATGTGGTGATCGGCAAACCCCATGCCCCGATCCTGGAGGCGCTGGTGCGCAGGACCGGAGTGCCGGTCGAGTCGATGTGCATGGTGGGGGATCGGCTGTACACCGACATCGCCCTGGGTGCCCACGGGGTGATGACCGTGCTGGTGCTCAGTGGGGAGACGTCGGGCGAAGCCTTGCAGGCCTCGGACTACGCCCCTGACCTGGTGGTGCAGGACCTGGCCGAGTTGAACGGGCTCTGGCGCCAGGCCCGGCCGGAGTAGGCTTGCAGCGGATGCTGCGAGCGGGCTAGCTCAGGCGCTTGCGCAGCGCGGTCCCCATGCGCTCCAGGGCACGCCGCAAGTTGTTCTGCGAATTGGCGTACGACAAGCGCACATAGCCCTCGCCGAATTGACCGAAGGCCGTGCCCTGAAGCAGGGCAACCCCGGCCTGCAGCATCTCCTCGGCGAAATCCCGGCTGCTCAGCCCGGTCTCGCGAATGTTGGGGAAAGCGTAGAACGCGCCCTGGGGAAGCCGACAGTGAACACCCGGCAGGGCGTTCAGCCCTTCGATCAGCAGGTCGCGCCGGGTCTGATACTTGGCCACCATGGCCGCCACCGAGTCCTGCGGGCCGGTAAGGGCTTCGATGCCCGCCAGCTGGGTGAAATGGGCGGTGCAGCCGACGGAGTGGTTGAGCAGGAGCGCGACGCGCGCCGCCAGCGCCTCAGGCATGATGGCGTACCCAATGCGCCACCCGGTCATGGCATAAGTCTTGGAGAAGCCGTCGAGCAGGATGGTTCGCTCGGACATTCCGTCAACGGCGGCGATGCTGGGGACGCTCATGCCGTCAAACACGATCTGGGAGTAGATCTCGTCCGAGAGCACCCAGGCGTCGTGCTTCTGGGCCGCGGCGGCGATATGTTCCAGGTCTGCCTGCGGCAGAACGCCGCCGGTGGGATTTCCGGGGGTGTTCAGGACGATCATCCGGGTTCGATCGTTGATGGCGCGGTCAAAGGCCTGCAGATCGAAGGAGAACCCGGTCTCCTCCTCGAGCGGCACCGGGACCGGGACTCCACCGGCGACCTCGATCATGGCCCGGTAGGTGGGAAACCCCGGGTCGGGGTAGATCACCTCATCACCCGGCTCGACCAGTGCCAGGGTGGGGAAGAACAGGTTGGGTTTGGCGCCGGGGCTGACCACGACCTGGCTGGCCCGCACGGCAATGCCGCGGCGCTCGCCGGCGCTGGCTGCAATCACCTCCCGCAAGGAGGTCAGCCCGGCCGACGGATTGTAGCGGGTGCGGCCGCTGGCGATGGCCTCGATGCCCGCCAGGCTGATGTTGGCCGGCGTGGAGAAATCGGGCTCGCCGATCTCCAGGTGTATCAGGCTGTGACCTTCGGCCTCCAGCGCCTGCGCCCGCGCCAAGACCTCATAGGCGCCTTCGATCTGCAGCAAGTCGGTTCGAGTGGCAAAGGACATTAGGACCCCTCCAAGTGCGCCTAAATTCTGGGCGCATGCAGGTTGGTGAGGAAGGGGCGGGTTGTCACGCCCCATCAAGCCAAGGCTACTTCGTAGCGCAAGACCATAGCCCAGACCGGCGGTCGCGCCAGGGCCTGCGGCAAGGACGGTCAGCCAGCCGACCTTGTCTGCTTCATTGTGCCACGGGATCGGGCAGGCAAAGGAATGGGCCCCAGGCTTCGGAGGCTTGAATCTAATCGGCGCCGATTTGCCAGGCTGCGCCGAGAGGGACGCCGACCACGCAACCTAAGGGGGATTGGTCTCGTGTCCGGGGCTCGGACTGCGACGACGATGCCTTCGCCGACGGGAAGATCGGTCAGGACCGTGGCGCGTTCGATGGCCCCATCGTTCCGCAACATGAGGTCCGTCGGCAGTCCGTCAAGGGCAGCAATCCAAGACAGCAGCAGACAGGGTGTCCGGCTGGCTCGCGGCGAACTCAGTCTAGATGTCGAGGTGGGTGGCCAATTCTGGGGACCACCTGCGCCAGAATGGCGGCAGCCCGTGGGCTTGGGTCAGTCTACGCCCACAGGCTGCCGGGATCGCCAGCAATGTTGCGCCGCCTTGACGGAGAGAGGCGGCGGCCTACTTCGGCTTACCTCCCTTATCCTTTCCGGTCTGATTTTGGAACTGGGCCGTCACGCAGCCCCAATCGCCCTGACAGGCGCCGTCGTACAGGGACAGAACCGTCCCGACGGGGACGTCGTACTTCTCGGCCAGGCGCTCGGCGGTCCGTA
>JALHUE010000378.1 GCA_022866145.1 Anaerolineales bacterium
CTTGAGATCCATGTCTGCCATGATCCTCTGCTAGGGCGACCCCGGAGGCGCTCACCTCGGACGGGAAGCGTGCGCCGTGTGCCATGTTCGCTACCGCCACCCATATCCCGGCTAACAGATCCCAACCCGTCGTGTGCCCGATCCGAACGACATCTGAGGCCGTGTGGCGAACGACCTCCGTCGGGCAGCCGGCCAGAAGGGCACTGAGGAATCGATGTTCCGGCTCCGAAGCCTGTCCGGCCGTATGGTCGCTGAGAAGGGTGAAGCTGATGATATTGGTGCTTTGCCGCGCCCTTCCGAGGAAGGGCCGAAAGTCCGACGGCGAGCATGCGGGAAACGGCGCATAGAGCGCCTGAAGGTTCACAATGGCGAACAGCATCCCGCCGACGAAGTCGTCGCCGGAAGGGGTCAGCCCCTCGCCCAGCCCAACCAGGTCGTCGGCGGCGTCGAGGATCTCGCCCAGGTCGCGGGCAGTGCAGGCTTCGGCCATCCTTCGGGCGGCGGGCAATCCGGTCAGGAGAGCCTGAAATGTCGCAGGGTCCTTGTCTGTGGGATGCCCTCCCACCGGCTGCGGGAGAGAGAGCAGGGCTCCGAAACCTCTTGGCTCTCCCAGCCCGGCGTATGCCGGGCGGCCGGTCTGCAGAAGATGACCGATGTCCTCGAGGCTCTGGCCCGCCTGGCGGCGCGGCGCCTCCGGGCTCCAAAGGACGGCACGGCCCCATTCGACGGTGATTGTCTCCCCGTCGATCGCCAGGCGATCCCCCGCGACAACATAGGCCGACCCGGCCGCCGGCCGCGGCAGTCCGCCGCTGAGGCATAGACCTCGCCCGTGCATCGGCGCCGACTCGGAATTCAGCCAGATCAACTCCCCACTGTCGCTTCGTAGATAGACCGCCCCTCTGACGACGGCCAGCACTCGACCGCTGGATGAATCAACGAGCACGCGCTGCGCCGTTGCGCCGATGCAGGTGGCAGATTGGCACTGCGTGCCCGAGAGAGGATCCATGACGATGGTCGGGTCATCGGCGGGAGAGTCCCCCCGCCGATGACCCTTCGCTCCAATTCCTTCTACTTTGGGCTTCCGGTCACGCCCTCGACAAACCAGTCCACCGAGCTCATCATGTCGGCGGTCAGCTCCTCGCCTTCCGCCACCTTCACGTTGCCGTCCTGGTCGACGATCGGCCCGGCGAAGACGACCAGTTCGCCGGCCTCGATGGCGGCCTGGGTGTCGGCGACCTTATCCTGCACCACCTGCGGGACCTTGGGGCCGTAGGGCGCAATCGCCATGCAGCCGTCGGGGATGCCGCAGCGCAGGAAGATCGGCTCCCAGGTGCCGTCGATGACGGTCGACGCCAGCCAGGTAAGCGTGCCACCCAGCGTGTAGCCTGTGCCCGAGATCCAGTTCTCGGGAGCGAACTGCTGAGCCGCCAGCGACTGGAAGCCGATGGAGTAGGCACCGCGCGATTCCGCCGTGGAGAGGACGGTAGCCGGCGAGTCGACGTGCATCGTGATCACGTCGGCTCCTTGATTGATCAGCGAGTTGGTGGCATCGGCTTCCTTGGCCGCGTCGCCCCAGGCGAAAGTGTAGGCAACCGTCGTTTCGGCATTGGGATTGACCGACTGGGCGCCCAACTCGAAGGCGTTGATGAAGGTCGACGTCCACCCGAGCGGGAAGGCTGCCACGAAGCCCAGCTTGTCAGACTCGGTCATCAGGCCGGCGGCCTGGCCCATCAAGTACCAGGCATCCGGAGGTTCGCCGAAGAAGTTGGCGAAATTGGCCCCCATCTCCCATCCGCCCGCATGCTCGAAGATCACATCCGGGTACTTCTTCGAGAGCTCAAGCGCCGGATATTGGTGATTGAAGGCGGTGGCGATGATCATCTTGGCGCCCTGCTGGATCATGTTCTCCATCGTGGAGGTCGCCCCGGCCTCCTCGGGCACGTTCTCGGCCTCAATGATCTCGACGCAGGCGATGTTCTCCTTGATGGCCATCACGGCCTCGTGCATGGCCTGGTTGTAGCCGGCGTCGGTGATCGACCCACCGTGCAGGGCGCCGATGACCAGGCACGGACCTTCTTCCGTGGGCTGGGCGGCGACCTCGGCGGTGGGTTCGGCCGGCGCCGCAGTAGGCTCGACGGGGGCGGCCGTGGGGGTGGCGGCCTGGCCACAGGCCGTCAGCACGAGCATGGCGGTAACGAGCACGATCAGGGTGGTACGTAGGGTGTTGGGTTTCATCTTTTCCTCTCCATCAATTCTGGTTCGATGACATGAGGCGGCCTCGGGTTGGCAAGGTGCGGGCTCCGTCGGGGTTCTGCCTGGCGGTCTCTCCTTCTTATTCCGTGCCTTGATACACACGCCCGAGGCTGGCCGGGGCCGCCTGCCTGCGGCTGCCTCCCCAGGCGATCAGCACCAGGAGGGTCAACAGGTATGGGAGGGTATTCAGTAGGAAAGGCGAAACCTGTATCCCGCTGGCCTGCAGCAGGAGTTGAAAAGCAACCGCGCCACTGAAGAGCAGGGCGCCGACGATCGCCCGCAGCGGATGCCACTTCGAAAAGATGACCAGGGCGATGGCGATGAAGCCGCGCCCTCCGGTCATATACTCGGTCCAGTTCATGGTGTAGGCGATCGACAGGTGGGCGGCGCCGAGGCCTGCCAGAGCCCCGGCCGCCAGCAAGGCGTGGTAGCGGATCCTCTGCGGACTTCTGCCGGAGGCGTAGGCTGTATCCGGGTTCTCGCCGACCGCCCGCAGTCCGAGCCCCCAGCGGGTGCGGAACAGCAGCCACCAAACCAAGCCCGCGGCAGGGAGGGCGAGGTAGATGAGCGGATCGAAGCGCAGCAGCGAGGCGTACACCACCGGCAGGCCGGCGAGGCCCGGCAGGGAGAGGCGCGGCAGGCCGACGATCTTGGCGCCGACGTAAGCCCGGCCGATCCAGGCACTCAGGCCGAAGCCGAAGAACATCAGCGCCAGTCCGCTGGCGAGCTGGTTGGCCCGTCGGGTCACGACCAGATACCCTAGGATCATATTCATCAGCCCGCCGGCCAGCATGGCCGCCAGCACGCCAAGGTAGGGGCTTCCCGTGACATAGGTCGCGGCGAAGCCGGAGGCGGCACCGACCAGCAGCACGCCCTCCAGGCCCAGATTGACGATGCCGGAGCGTTCGCCGACGATCTCGCCCAGGGTGGCGTACAGCAGCGAGGCGCCCGAGAAGATGGCGCTCGACAGCACACCCAACAGGGCCAGGGGAGTCATGCCGTCTTCCTCCGGCGCTGAATCTCGGGGCGGGCGAGGACGACGAACAGCGTGATCGCCAGCAGGATGTGGATGACCGAGTACGGCACATCGCGTGTCAGTTGGAGCAAGTTCCCGCCGGTCAGGATGATGGCAACCACGAACGAGGTCAGCACGATACCGAGCGGCGAGCCCCCCGCCAGCCAGCTGATCAGGAAGCCCATGAAGCCGATCCCGCGCGAAAAACCGGCCAGCAGCACGCCGTAGTAGCCGGAGACCTGGGCCATTCCGGCCAGGCCGGCGATGGCGCCGGCGAGGCACATCACGACCACGATGTAGCGCTTCACTCGAATCCCGTTCCGCCGCGCCGCCTGTGGATTCCCTCCGATGGCCCGGATCTCCAGACCCCAGCGGGTGTACTTCATGATGAACCAGAACAGCGCCAGCAGGCCGATGCCGATCGCCAGGCTCAGGTCCACTCGCGTGCCGGGCAGCGTCGGCAGGCGGGCAGCCGGGACGAACACGGCCGTCTTGTTGGTGTCCATCGGCGAATGCCAGAAGCCGAAGATGAAGAAGGCGACAAGTGTCGGCGCCACAGCGTTCAGCAGCAAGGTGGTGATCGTCTCATTGACGATGCCCTGGGCTCGCAGGTAGCCGGGGAGAAATGCCCACAGGCCGCCGCCGATCATCCCCAGCGCCAGCATCAGCGGCAGCAGCGCCCAGCCCGGCAGGTGATCGAAGCGCAGCGCCCCCCAGGTCGCCAGCAGCGCGCCCATGTAGAGCTGCCCCTCGCCACCCACATTGATCAGGCCCATGCGCGAGGGCAGGGCTACGGCCAGCGCCGTCAGGAGCAGCGGCATCATCGCCACGGCGACCTCGGAAAGCCCATAGGCGCTGCCCAACGTCGAGGTGAGGATGTCCCGATAGGCATGGATCGGGTTCTTGCCGGCGAGCAGCAAGATCAGACCAAACAAGAGGAAGGTGGTGGCGGCCATCCCGCCGTAGCGGATGGAGGCCTTGCCGATCCCGCCGAGCCGAGGTGGCCGGCCTTCAGACCCGCGTTCCATGGTCCCCCTGAGCTCCCGTCATCAGCCGGCCCACCGTGTAGATATCCGTCTCCTCGGGCTTGAAGCGGCCCACGATTCGCCCGCCATACATGACCACCAGTCGATCGCTGAGGCGGAATAGTTCTTCCAGGTCTTCTGAGATGAGCAGCACGCCAGCGCCTCGCTGGCGTGCCTGGATCATGGCCTGACGGGCGGCGATCGTGCTCTGCACGTCCAGGCCGCGGGTGAGATACGAGGCCACAACCAACCGCGGATCCGCCGACAGCTCGCGGGTGATGACCATTCGCTGCTGATTTCCCCCGGACAGGGATCGGGCCAGCGCAAACAGGGGGAAGGAGAAGCCAAGGGCGTGCATGGCGCGCTCGATGTCGGCTCGCACCGCCTGCCAGTCCAGCGCCAGTCCGCCGCGGCGGGCGTACCGACCGAGCCTGGTCAGGGCCATATTCTCGAGGACCGTGAGGAACGGAACGATGGCCATCGTCAGCGGGTTTTCCGGGATGAAGGAGACCCCCGCCAGGCGGAGGTGGCTGACCGGGGCGCGGGTGACATCCTTGCCGAGAAGCCACTTGCCGCCTCGGGCGCAGGGCAGGTCGCCCAGGATCAGGTCCCCCAGTTCGCGCTGGCCATTGCCTGACACGCCGGCCACGCCGACAATCTCGCCGGGATGGATGGTGAGGTCGATCTGTTCCAGGCAGATCGTGGCGCCGTCGCGCGGCGTCTCCGCGGCGCGCAGCTCCAGGATCGGAGGACCGGCAGGCGCGCTCGCCGGTTCACGGTCGACGGAGACCTCGGCGATCTCTTTGTCGAACATCAGCCGGACGAGCCCGTCTTCCGTCGCCTCGGAGCGGGACAGCTGCCCGGCCACGCGGCCGCGGCGCAGCACCGTGATCCGGTCAGCGGCCTGGAGGACTTCCTGGAGCTTGTGGGTGATCAGGACCACGGCCAAGCCGTCGTCGACCAGGTGCTTGACCACCTGGAACAACCCCTCGATCTCGTGCGGAGCCAATACCCGGGTGGGTTCGTCTAGGATCAGCAGGCGGGACCTCCCGAGCAGCAGCTTGAGCAGTTCGGCTTTCTGCTGCTGGCCGATGGACAGGTCCTGCACCTGTGCCCAGGGATCGACCTGCAGGCGATAGCGTTCACCCAGTGCGTCGAGCTCCCTGGCGATCGACGGCAGGTTGGGAACGCGAGGCAGATCCGGCAGGAAGAGGGCGACGTTCTCGACGACGCTCAGGGCCGGAATGAGAGTCAGGTTCTGGAACACCATGCCGATCCGGTGTTGGCGCGCAGCCTGCGGTGAGTGCAAATCGACCGGAACGCCATCGACCAAGATCTCGCCTGCGTCGCGCTGGTGGTACCCGTAGATGCACTTGACGAGGGTGCTCTTCCCGGCACCGTTTTCCCCCAGCAGCGCGTGGACTTCGCCGGGAAAGACGTCAAACGAGATCGAGTCGTTGGCGAGGACGCCGGGAAACCGCTTCGAGAGCCCGCGGACGCTGAGGAGCGGGGGGCCTCCCGCCGCACGCTCCCGGCCGTGGGCGCCGCTCATGGCTTGGCCTCCGGCTGTTTGGCTGAACCGTGCCGCATGCTGGCTTCCATCTATGCTGATTCTAGCGATGGGGCATGCGCCAGTGGAATATCAAACATCACAACCTCACCCCTGAGATTTGTAGGAACTCGACAAGCCATGGGGCACTGGCGCCGGCTTGCCAGGGCCGGTTGAATGCTACCGAATTTGTGGAAATTGACAAAGGGCTTGGGCTAGGGCGGAGGTTCCAGCGGCGGAATTCGACCGATCAGGGGATATAGCTGCAGGGCCAGCTCGATCTCCAGCCGCTGCTGCGGGTTCTCAGGGAAATCGCCCAAAATCTCTTTGGCCCTGTCAATCCGGTAGCGGAGGGTGTTGTAGTGGACGAACAGCAGCTTGGCGGTCCTGGCGGAGTTCTGATTTTGCTCGAGAAATGTGCGCAGAGTTCCGGCAAGGTTGGTGGCGTTCTCCCGATCGTAAGCGAGCAGCGGCCCGATGGCGTCCAGACAGAAACGTTCCAGTCCAGCCGGGTTCTCCGCCATAGAGACGATCCGCAGCAGGCCCAGTTCCTCGTAGTGCGTGACCCGGGCGGCCGCCCGGGTCGCGTGGGACGAACCGATCTGAAGGCTCTGTCGGGCGCACTCATAGGCGATGCGGAAATCCTCCAACTCGAAGACGCCCGGGCTGACACCCATCGACACGGTATAGGGCGCGTTCTCGGAACGGATTCGGTCGCAGACCGTTTGCAGATCGTGGACCAGCCGCGCCCGACTTCCGGCCAGCCCCGCCCGGGGCAAGGGCAGGAACACCACCAAGCGCGGGCCCTGGTACCAGAACGCAGCCTCTCGTTCGAGGCTGCGAACGTAGCGCTCGCAGAGATGCAGGCTGGAATCGATATTCCGCTTCTCGATGCTCTCGACCTTTGTCAGGATGGGCGCTCGGAGTGCATCGGGCCCGACCAGGACGACGGCGTAGGGCGGCGCCAAGCGGTTCCCCATCTCGGCGGAGAGCTGAAGAGCGCGCCCCCGCTCGTCGGGGCTCGCCGACAGCAGCCCCTCCAGGATCTCGTTGCGGAAACGCTCCTCGGCCTCGGCGATCGACCGGGTCTCCATCATCTTCAGGGCGGCGACGGTGGTGCCATGTTGGATGACGATCAGGTCCATCGCCGTCGGGGGCTCTTGCCAGCCACCCCAGACGATGATCTCGCCCAAGGTCATCGGGCCCACAACAACCGGGCAGGCGAGTTGCTCCACTGGGCCGGCAGGGCCGGCGACCACGCGCCGGGTGGCCTCACTGCCCTCGATCGGGGCCGTCACCTCGGGCCGGTACGCGTCGTTGAGGTAGTGATCTCCCCCGGCCTCCTCCCGCAAGAATGGTTTGTGGACCGGGGACTGGCCCATGACGAAACCTTCGCCCAGGACGCGCCGGAATCGATCGACGACTGTCACCGGTCGGTTCACCCGCTGGGCGATGCCCAGGGCGATGTCCCGAAAAGTACCTCCGCTCAAGACCAGATCGATGAACTGACGGTGGATTTGTTCCGACTGGATGAGCTCGCGCGCCTGCAACCGCAGGATTTCGCTCGTGACCGGCTGGATGATATCGATGAAGGAGACCTTTTGAGGGAGTTCGATGAGCGGAAAGCCCAGCTCGTCGGCCGCCTTGATCATGGCCGGGGGGAACGCGTCCATGTATCCGGTGGGAGTCACCGCCAGCCCGGCCAATCCCTTCTCCGCCAGACGGGGAACCAGCAGGTCAATGGCTGCGGCATCGTCGCGCAATGGGTACATCGTCGTGACCAGCAGTTCACCTGGATGGACCCACTCGAGAATGTCGGGGACCTCCATCACATTGACCGACTGGACGACGTTGTCCAGCCCGGCTGCGCCGCCGATTACGCGGGCGTTCTTGAGGGGCTCGACCAGGGTCATCGCCTCACGCAGCGTCAGGGGCACAGGACCTCACTGGTTCACGCTCAGGGATCGTTGCCGCATCGGTCGGGCGCATCTGCGGTCAGCGGCCGCGGAGGTGCGCCGTTGGGGGGTGTCCAGCGGGCGCCGCCGATGCCCACCCCACGCCCGCTCAGCCACGGCGTGCGGTTCGCCTCCAGCCATCCGGGGTGTAGCTTAACCTATAACTTGGCCGGGGCGTAAAGGATAGTGCAGCCGGGAAAGACCGGTCCCCCGCAGGGAACTGGCACCCCGGCGGACCATGGAGAACCCGGTTTCAACGCTTGGGACCACCGACTGCCCCCACAGCGGCTCTCGGCCTCAACTTAGGAACTGGTACAGAAGACGGGGTGAGCTCAGGAGCCGACCTATCGCTCGACGGACGGCCTCGCCGTTGACCGTTTGGCGAGTCCCTGAGATGGAGAACTCGCCCTCGGCTTGCAGGAGCTGGAACGGGCTAGTCGTTTTCACCCTGCGCGCTCAAATCAAAACGAGCGGGTCGAGATGATCTGCTCGTCCGGCGGATGACATGCGATGTCGGCCTGCAGACCAAGGCTTCTCGGCGACAGGCGCCGAGCCGGCCCGCAACGCGGCTGGAACCCGGACGGCTCCGGTTCACCTCCTTTCAGATGCTCGATTGGGGTTTGAAGACGTGTGAAGTGCGCTATCTGTTGGCGAATGCCTGCTCGAAGTGCGCAAGGAGTTCGGGATTGTCCAGCGCGCTAGAGAACTTGCGAAGCCACGAGCGGATATATCGGACATCGAGAAGATCACGCTGGCGGTAGATCACGCCTTCGATATCGGCAAGGTCCTGCGAGCGGCCGGCAAGCGCCTTGTGGATGATCAAGTCCTCGGCGGAGCAGATGTGAATGGACTTGCCGGGCTCCACCTCATAGGTCTGGCTTCGTTCAAAAAGGGACTCCTCATAGCCTTGGAGCGCGAGGGCAATATCGACATTGACGTCCTCCACGCTGAGCAGCAGGATCCGGTGCTGGCGGGCAAATTGGTATGGGTCAGACACCCGGGACCCGAAGGCCTCTGTGGTCATCTTGACCAGATCTCCCAGGTCGAGTCTGTCCTCGACCGTCAGGTCAAGGTCGAGCGTGAAGCGCGGTTCACCCCAGAACTGCAGGGCAATTCCCCCGATGACGGTGTAGTTGAGCTTGAGGTTCTCGAAGAAGAAGTCGTGCATGGCCAGGGCGGCGTTGAGTTGACGGTTCATGCTCGACCTCCCTTCCGGGCCAGCACTGCCATAGCCTTGCGCACAGCTAGCCGATGGTCGATCCTTGCAGACATCACGGATGGTGAGGACCTGTGAAGGGGAGCCAGTTGATAGTACGTGTTGCACAGGTCGTCGAAGATCCCGCGGGCTTCCTCGGGCGTCATGCGTCGGAGCCGCAGGCGCCTCTCAACCTGCTGCACGGCCCCGGCCGCCGCATACCCTGCCAGGGCCCGGGCGAGTTCAAGATCCCGACCTGCGGGCCGGCCGGCCTCGATCGTGGCTACAAAGCGGAGGTCCAGGGCCTCGGCGACATCAAGCAGGCGGCGCAGGCTGGCGGAGGCGTATCCGCTGGCTTCGTAGCGCTGGATCTGCTGCTTGGGCAGGTCGAGCTCCTGAGCCAGCCGTTCCTGCGTCCATCCCCTGGCGATCCTGGCCTTGATGAGTGCGACCGGGAACTCCTCCAGCGAGCCGAGCTCGAGGGTAGCCGAGCCTGCATTGATGAGGGCTTCATAAGCGGCGATCGAAGTGGCCAGCTCCATTGCCTCTGTCCATGAGTCGAGGGCTCGCAGGTTGGCTTTGCCCTGGCGGTAGCTCCAGTCGTTTAGGATTTGCATGAGCAACTCCAACTGCCATTCTACCTCAAGACATCATTTTAGTTGTCTTACGGCCTCGCCTGGGCCAGAACGGGATCTCGTTTCGTGTCAGCCAAAGTGAGACAAATCGGGGCTCCGAGTTAGGGCGCACTTCTTCGACCTCGACGATCAGGCGGGAAGAACCCCCGCTCGCCAGAGAGGAAACCAGGTCGCCAGGTCGGACTTGAAGCAGAACGTGGCCGGGAGTGAAATAGAGCATAACTTGGCCGGGGCTAGAACCATATCTTGGCCGGGAGCCTCAGGTTTCCCGCACGGGATCGGCGGCCCAGCGGGCCTTCGAGATGCGCGTTGCAACCATAATGTGGCCGAAAGTGCAGAATGGGAAGCATAAAGTGGCCGGGAGTGCAGGCAAGCCGGCCTGCGCCCCGTTGCCCATCGTTCTTGGCCCGCCCAAAGCCACTCTCACGAATTGGACCGGGTCTCGGGGGGCATGTCAAACCCAAGGTAGCCGGCCAATGCCAGCTCCTCAAAATTCCTGAGCGGCAGCAGGGGCTCGGCGCCTGATCGTTGTCTTAGCCCAGTCAGCCGGAGACCTTCTGAGTCGGCGCCTGCGCCTGCCACGCGAGGGATCGAAACCGGCCTCCCAGCCGACAATCCCAGGTCACCACGGGATCTCCGGCAGTTCCTCCGCCCGACGGGAAAGCTCCACTCCCCCACTCGCCTGCCTGTTCCCAGACTAGCGACAAGCCGCAGGCCTGTTCGCCAGGGGCCGCCCGGTTCAGCGGCCAGTTCAGGCCGGATGGTCGGCCGCGCCGGGTAAATGCCTCTTGACAAGATGTAAATAATCATTTACATTGTGTCAAGCATACTAGACAAAGGAGCGGTGAGATGTCATTCGAAGAGAAGGTCGCATGGGCCTACCCGGTCGTTCTGCTGCTCACGGCGGCGATCTACTCCGCGCATGTTCTCGGCCAGCTGCCCGAGGTCCCGGTGACGGAGATCGCCTACGTGCGCCCGATGATCACGGCGCTCGTCATCACGATTGTCGCCATGGTCATCGCCGCGATCTTGGCCGCCGTTTCCGCGCCCAGCGAGGCGGACAAGAAGGACGAGCGGGACGTGAACATCAATCGGCATGGGGACGCCGTCGGAGGCAACGTCTTGGGCGTGGCCGCCCTGCTGCCGCTCGGCCTGACGATGGCCGAGTTCGACTACTTCTGGATCGCCAATGCACTCTACCTGGCATGTGTCGTCTCGGGAGTGGTGTCTTCGATCGTGAAGATTGTCGCCTACCGCCGAGGGTTCTAGCCATGGGCAAGCCGACCAAAGTCACGAACGCCATTCGCACCCTTCGGTTCACCCATGGCGAGATGACGCAGGCGGAGCTTGCCGACCGTATCGGCGTGACGCGCCAGACTATTATCGCCATCGAGCAGGGCCGCTACTCACCGTCACTCGAGATGGCTTTCCAGATCGCGCGAGCCTTCGGCGTCCCCCTCGATGACGTGTTCCGGTACCCGGAGGGCGAAGGCGAGACCACGTGAAGTCGATCGTCCGAGGCCGCACCAGCCTGCCCGGAATCCGGGATCGGGGGACAGCGACAAGTCTGAGGGAAGAGCTCGTTCAATCCGGGGAGTCACGCCGGTCATCCGCAAGACGCTTTCGCGGGCGCGTGGACAAGCCCATCCTTGGAGGATCGCCATGAAGGCCGCTGTCTATTCCGAGTACGGACCACCCGATGTGGTTCATCTCGAGGACGTTGA
>JALHUE010000379.1 GCA_022866145.1 Anaerolineales bacterium
CGTCGGCGTGACCGTGAGCGTCGGTGTCAGGGTGACGGTCGACGTCGGGGTGGCGGTCGGTGTGTGAGTCGGCGTCGGGGTTGGAGTGGCGAACAAGGAGAACGGACCTGAGCACCCGGCCAAGACTGCGGATAGAAAGATCCATCCCGCCGCGCGCCCGCTGATGCCCAACCCAAAGTCGCCCATTCTCGCCCTCCTGACTGCTAGGCATTCTACGCGACCGGCTGCAGGCGAATCAATCCACCGAAGGCCCCAGTCTGCCTGTGGGGGCCTATGGCCGCAGGTTCTGGGGGCGGGCCCCCCGACCTGGAGCCCCTGCCGGAGTTTGGCCGCGCTCGGGGTTCTCGAGTGACCACTCCGGATCGGCTGCGCCCGTTTGCGCAAGGAGCACCGGCCCGTAGGGGTACATGGGAGTGGGTAGACTCCAGGACTGGTCCGCCCGGCGGGAACCCGGCATCGAGGACGGGCCTCACGAGGAAGCCCCAGCTGCCGTCAGGCGCCGCCGGATCTCGGTCCCCTGGCGTCGCACCGGCCTCTAGCGCAGGGAGATGGGCAGACCCCGGCTGAGAGTCCGGAGTGCCCATCGCTGGACGGCGCTGCGCCGGGAACCTGGCTTCAGGCGCCGACCGAGCAGCTGCGTTGGATGCGCCAGCGGCCGACAGGGACGCGCTCGGAGATCGGGGCTGGATCAGCCTTTCTGCCGCACCGGATGGCGGAGGACGGTTCTCAGCTTCTCTGGCGCGGCGCGCATTGGGTCTCCCAGGTAGATCTCGTGGTGTCTTCCCCGGAGGGCCAGTCGCTGTTCGGCCGCGAAGTCATCCATCTTCTTGAGGGTGCGCGGCTCCTGGGCATAGGGCCCAATGTGCAGCGCCTGGATGCACAGGCCCTCGTGCAACCGGCGCAGCCGCACCCTGGCAATGGCGGGGTTGGGCTTCTTCTCCTTCAGGCGGACGATCGCCTGGCTGAACATCTTCGGCGTGATGTGCTCCGGCTGTAGGATCATGGCGGTGTATTTCCAGGGCTGCCCGGGATCGAAGTAGCTGCCCCGGCTTACCCACCACAGCGCCTCGAGCGCCATGACCGGGTAGTCGATCGGGTTCACCTTCCGCTGCTTCGACATGAACTTCAGCGTATAGGAGATTCCGTACAGGGCCTGCAATGCATCCCGGAATCCCGGGCTGTCGGACGGTCCCTGGCCGGGCTCGATCACGCCGTTGATCATGGCGAACTGCAGTTCCGGGACATCGAGCAAGACAACCTTCTTGGCCGGCGCAACATACAACGACCGGTACTTCTTGCGCAGATCGAGTTTCTTCATCGCTTGACCCCTTCTGCTAGTTTGGCTCCACCCTTACTCCAGCCAGCGCCAGGAGGCGAGGACCTGCTGGACTACGGCCTTGTCCACCAGGTAGGCCGCTTGGGTCGTCCCAGCCCGAGTCCAGTCCCCGCCATAGTTGTAACGGAAGTCATTCAGCCGGGCGACGAAGAACTCGTAAACGAAAGAACCATCGTCGAGGCTGTAGACCTGGGTGCCATCCGCCGTCAGGGCCGCTGTGCCGATGGTGATCGCCTCCTCCGTCGACCGAAGCTCGTAGCTGCCGACGCCGCTGATGCCGCAGGGCATCGAGTACTTCCCTCCCCGTTCCTCAGGCGCGCCTACATAAAGGTAGGCCGTGCCGTAGCGGATGCCGGCGCACAGCGCCTCGGGATAGGCGGCCTCCAGTGTCGGAACGTACTGTCCCGGCTCCAAGCCGGCCGGCAGTTCATCCGTCGGATAGCCTGTGACGCCTACGGTGACCAGCTCGGCCTCGGCCGGGTAATCGAAGGCATAGCCCAACATCTCGTTGCGGTACGTCAGCCAGCCGGTGGGTGGCGTCGGGGTGGCCGCAACCTCCGGGATCTCAACCGTGGGTAGCACCGGGACGGTCGGTGAAGGGAGTTCCAGGATGGTTGGCGAAGAGAGGGCAGCCACGGTCGGCGCCTCGGACGCCGGTGGCGGCGGGCTCCAGTTGCAGGCCAGCGCCGTCCCCAGCAAGATCAAGGCAAGAGGGGCAGCGGGATTGCGAAAGCGGAGAGAGGCTCGCATGTCAGTGGACTCCTACGGAAGTCACGATTGTATGCCTGTGCCGGATCGGCGCCAATCCCCAGCCCCCGCCGGCAGCAGGTCGGGGCTCGTCCGAAGGCGAGAGTTGGAGTAGCATGTCAGCTTCTCCGCCCGGCGGCCGGGGCTGCGTGAGGGCATGTGACATCTTCAGTCGTGCAGAAGGCCCAAGGAATCTACCGCGAGTTCACGCCTCGTTTCTGGATCCTCGTCGGGGCCCACTGGATCAACGGTATCGGGCGGACGATGATCTTCCCCTTCTTCGCCTTGTACGTCACCCAGAAGTTCGACGTGGGCATGACTCAGGCGGGGATCCTGCTGGCGGTGTTCTCCATTTCCGGCATGGTGGGCAACCTCGCCGGAGGCGCTCTCACGGACCGCTTCGGGCGACGGTCCATGGTTCTCTTCGGGCTGGTGTTCTCTGCCTTCAGCAGCCTGGCCCTGGGCCTGGTGGGGGACCTGCGGGGCTTCTTCGTGCTGGCGGTGGTCGTCGGTTTCCTCTCCGACATCTCAGGCCCCGCCGAAGGCGCCATGGTCGCCGACCTTCTCCCGGAAGAAAAGCGAGCGGAGGGATTCGGCGTGCTGCGCGTTGCCGGCAACCTGGCCTGGATCGTCGGGCCGACCATCGGCGGGCTCCTGGCCACTCGGTCCTACCTGCTGCTCTTCATCCTGGACGCGATCTGCAGCTCGATCACCGCGCTCATCATCTACAAGATGATCCCGGAAACCCGGTCTGCGGCGGCCGCCGCGGCCACCGAACAGGAGTCGGTCAGCCAGACCTTCCGCGGCTACGGCCGGGTGCTCTCCGATTCGGTATTCCTGCTTTTCCTGGCGGTATGTATGCTGATGAACCTGGTCTACCTGCAGATGTACAGCACTTTCTCGGTGTACCTGCGGGATGTCCATGGCATCGGCGCGCGTGGTTACGGCCTGGTGATGAGTTTGAATGCATGCCTGGTGGTCATCCTGCAATTTCCGGTGACGCGCGCCGTCAAGCGTTACCCGGCGATGCTGGTGATGTCCCTGGGAACCGTCCTGTACATGGTCGGCTTCACTGCCTTCGGCCTGGTAGAAACCTACATCTTATTCGTGGTCGCCATGCTGGTAATCACATTCGGGGAGATGATCGTCATCCCGGTCGGACATGCCCTGGTGGTGCAGTTGGCGCCGGAAGCCATGCGTGGACGCTACATCGCGGTCTTCGGGATTTCCTGGGCGCTCCCGCAGGCTACCGGGCCCTGGGTCGCCGGGATCATCCTCGACAACTACAACCCCAACCTGGTGTGGTACCTGTGCGGAGCACTGGCCGCCATGGCGGCTCTGGGCTTCGTCTATCTGCACGGGCGATCCCGCATCCGGCTTGCCGCTGCCATCCCCGAGCCCAGCCTGAAGACCACCGCCGCGTAGCGGCAGATGCCGCGCCGCACTCGGGGTAGCCTACGCCTCAGGGGCTGGTTGGACACAGCCCTCGTCACCCCTCACCCGCAGCCCCCGCGCCGCGTCCACGTGGGCACGGCGGGAGGCGTCACGGAGAGCGCGCGGGAGGTAGGGGACGTCGAGGGAGAGGAAGAC
>JALHUE010000380.1 GCA_022866145.1 Anaerolineales bacterium
CAGGCGCTGACAGGCCACTGTCAGGCAGAGTTCGGGAAACCCACGCCACCTTGCAGTAGCCTTGCGGCTAGGTTGCGGAACAAGCCAGCTCGCCTGCCCGATGCGGAAAGCGATTCCGCACAGCCAGGAGGTCAACATGGATGCGCCTAGCCTTGGATTGAATGCAGTTCTGGCACTTTGCTCTCTCGGCTGCCTGATCTATATGCTGGTCAAGCTCGCCCAGGAGAAAGGTGCTCTCCACGCGCTGATTGGATTCTTCTTTCCGATCTATCCTTTCTTCTGGGGGTGGGTCAGTGCCGGCCGCCTGGGGATCCTAGACATCATGGGCTTCTGGACGGCGGTGATAGTGATTTACTCCGGGTTCACCATGGCAATGGGCGCGGCGGCGGCGCAGACGATGATGTTCGTCCCCTAGCCGCGGCCGCAGCCAAGGCCGGCTTCTAGGACACTCTGCAACGCAACGCACCGCCTCCGGCTCCTGCGGCCGCCTGGCGGTATTCGAGCCCAAAATTCCAGGCGTGTGACTTGGGCGGCATTGGGTCACCATCCTTAGCGGCGCCCTCGCCGCGACCCGACGAGGCCCCCCGGCGACTGAAGCCTCACCCCTCATTCCTCAAGCATGCGGGTCGGTTGCGGGCGCCATTCGTGACGGATCCGAGCCCGAACCTGACACCCTAGCTCGGATTGCGCCTCTCGCCGATCGTCTGTCCACCCCCACGCCGGCTCGAGTTCACACTCCCAGCCGCTGCTCAGCCGCCGCCGGATAGAACGCCCGGCTGACAGCCCTCCAGCCCAGCAGCCATCCCGCCAGGAGCGATCCGAGCGCCAGCGCCAACGCCAGGCTGTGGACCGGCACGATCCCGAAGACCCACAATGCGAAGAAGAGCCAGGCCAACGCCGCACTACCGAAGGAAGCCGCCAGACTGAGCCACAGGCAGCGCTGGACGGCGCTGACCTCGAGGCTGTCCTCGATGGCGATCGACCATCGTTGTCCGAGGAAGGCAACGTACGCCAGGATCAGCGTCAGCGGAATGCCCAGCATGGGGAGCAACTCCTCGACCCCGGCGACCACGGCCGCCACGACCACAAGCGCCAGCACGCCTCCCGCCGCCCACCAGAACCATCGGTAGCCTTCGCCAGAGGCGTCCGGCCGGCGGCGAGCCGATGTCCACGTCCGCACCGACAGGACGAGGAAGGCGCTGGCGCCTGCCGCCAGCAGCAAGAGGGTCTCCGTCAAGATCGTCGAAGGCGGCCACAGGTCGTGCAAGCTGGAGCCCCGCTCGGGGGTGGCTTCGGCCCACCCGACGCCGAATCGTTCCCAGACAGCTCTGTCGGCAGGGCCTCGCAGCACGCCCTCATTGCCCAATGCCACCAACACGACGCTGCCTCCTCCGCTGGGGAGCAGCATCAGGTCATGCGGAGAGAAATCGATTTCTTTGCCGCAGGCCAGGACTTTGCCCGTACCAGCGGCGACCCGGCGCATGTAGCTCAACCGGACGGCCGGCGGCGACCAGGCCACATCCCACGTCTGCCCTCCGTCCTCAGACCGCTCCACTTGCGGCTGCTGGCCATCGATCCGATAGCACAGCCGCGGGGTCCCAGGGTCACACGCAATGACGGGGTACACGACCGGCTGCTCGACCTGGGCGGCGATCTGGGGAGGTACGTCCTCCTCCTGCAGGAACTCCCATGTCCGACCTTCATCACGGCTACGGTACACGCCGCTGAACGGTTCCCAGGCACGGGCGACGGCGTACAGCCCGTTGGAGCCCTGGAGCAGGCGCGAGATCGGCTGCTCGGGCGGACAAGGGGCGGTGGCTACCGCCGCCAGGGTGGCCACCGAAAGCGCCAGCAGACCCGCACGCAGGGGCACCGGGGAAGGGTTCGATTCGGCCCGCAACCACAGAGTGAAGGCTGCAGGCAGCACGGTCAGTGCCCACAGATCGCTGGGATCGAGCGCCATCTGAAGGCGCAACCCAAGCACTCCGGCGGCAAGCGCATGGGCTGCGGCGTTGGCTTGCGGGACTGCCTTCAAGGTCGCGAAAACAGCACCGGAGGCGATGAACGATGCGACTGCCAGCATGAGGCGCCGAGGTCTAGGGCAGCCGGTGATCCGGCCCAGCACCACAATCAGCACCATCGGGAAGAACAGCAACCCAGCGAAGTCGCTCAGCTTGCCCGTCAGGGTGCCGGGGGTCAGGCGCTTGAGGAGGTGATCATTGAGCAGCAGCGCCGCGATCGCCGCCAGCGTCACAGGGTGAACCAGGGCGCGCACGCCCATCCATTCCACCCAGGTCGCTGGCGCCTGCAATCGTCGTACCCCCGTAGGTTGCGACCCGAATGCCATCTTCGCCTCCCCTGCTGGATCGTGCCCCCGGGATTGGCACATTCTCGCGCTGAACCCGCTCGGGGACAGGTGTACCGACGGGTCACCGCGGCCTTGCGCCTCGACCGCTTGCGCAGCGCCGCCACGGTGGCCATCCCCGTCGGGCGGATGACGCCCGACGGGGATGGCTCTGCCCTCGTCCACGTGCAGGCGCGGCCTTCCTCCAACGGACAACCCCGGTCGCCCAGGCAGGCCTGGACACGCCGCCAACCTCAGCCCCTCGGCGGTTGCGCCAGGGTGAGGAACACCGGCGAGGCCGCCGCCAAGAACAGCCTGGCTGGCGAAGCGCCTCCCAGGAGATTGCTGTAGCCGATCGGCCCTGGGCCGGAGATGTCGCGGCTGGACGGCGGCAAAGGCCGAGGACACCTGGCGGATCCTGCCGGGAGGCATGGCGCCTGAGGGGGGTAACCGCTTTGCGGTTGTCGGGCTCAGTTTGGGAGAAACGGGCGACGGACCGATCGGGTTGCGCGAAGAGGCTGTGGCTTGGACCTGGCACGGCCCGTCGAACCCAGTTTCTCTGTAGCTACGATCGGGGAGTTCTCAGCGCCCTGGGCCTTGAGTCTGAGCGGGCGATCCCTCAAGCCCGCCCTTCTCCGCACCGACCTGACGCTGACGCTCGGGTTGAAGCGCCAGCACCCGGTAGATGGTCATCAGCAGCACCGATGCCCCGGTCGACCAGTAGATCACCTGCGCCCAAAGAGCAGCCGAATCGGTTCCGCTCTGCAGGCCGTGGAACAAAGCCAGAATGAAGGCGGTGAAGCTCAGGAAGTGGATGGCTCTCCAGGCAGCATTGCCCAACCGCTTGCGTACGTAGAAGCTGAGGACCACGATGGCCAAGATGTATATGCCTAGCTGCCCCATTCCGACCCACTGCTCCCGGTAGCCCAAAGCCCGGAAGGGAATCAGAATCCCTCCGAGGGAGTAGTGCATATAGGGGTCACCCAGAAGGATCAGGGCATGGAACATCCCCGTGCCGAGGCCCAGAAGGCTCAGATGCTGATGAAGGTCGAATGCAATGGGTCCGCCCGGCCACAGCCGGGCCATGCGGTTGGTGATGGCAAGCCCCAACATCATTGCGCCCCATAGGAGCAGATACGCAACGAAGGCACTGGATCGCGACAGGAACCAGAAGGCCGATCCGTCCGGCCCTTCAATCGTCAACGCCATCGGGGAGGCGAGGCGAGGCAATACAAAGATGGCTACCGCCGTCCCTAACAACGTCGCCGCCAGTATCTGGACAAGGGTTCGGAGCCCCTTGTCAGCAAGTTCGTCCAGTTGCGGTTCGCTGATCCTGTCCATCCCTCAACCTCTCCACAGATAGCGCGTCAGGCGGCGGCTATCCAACTGCTCTCCGGATTCCAGCACGAGCAAGCCGGCGAGAATCGGTCTGCGTTCGATCCAGGCCAACCCTTCACGGCTGCCGAGCAGGATGACGACCTTGGCGGCCACTTCGGCCATCTCGAGCGACGGAGCGATGACCGTCGCCGACAGAACGTCGGTCAGCGCTGGGGCACCCGTCCGGGGGTCGATCAGGTGGTGCTGCAACGCCCCGCCCTGCATCCAGCGGCGATAGTCCGTCCCGGAGGTGGCGACACCGCCGGCGTGCAGCGCAAGCCGGGCTATGTCCTTCTCAGGATCACGTGGGTCGGCCACAGCGATACTCCACGGCCGGAGTCCGTTCCTGGAACTGCTCAAGGCGATGTCTCCGCCTGCACTCACCAGGGTCGCGCCCCATGCTCTGAGGCGATGGACCGATCGTTGCGCCGCCCATCCCTTGCCAATCCCGCCCAGGTCGAGGCGGGTTCCTTGCGGGAGGCGAAGGGTGTGCTTGGCTGGATCCAGAGCGATCTCCCGCCAGTCTGCTGCAGGCGAGGGTCGCGATGCAAAGCCTCTCTCCATGTCCCGCATCTGATCAAACGACCGATCGTACCCGGCAGCCTCAAGTGCCGGGAGAACGGTCGGGGTTACGAGTCCCCCGCTGATCCGGGCTGCCCGGAGTGAAGCCTGGATCACTTGCCACATCATCGGGCTGACAGGGATGACCTCACCCGCACGCGCATTCAGCTGGCTCAACTCGCTCTCCGGGCGGAAGCGGCTGAGCCGGGATTCCCAGGTCTCGAACCAGCCAGCCACCTGGCTCAGGCGACGGGATGCG
>JALHUE010000381.1 GCA_022866145.1 Anaerolineales bacterium
CCACGGAGCGGACGCCACAATCGACCGTGATGACAAGTGAGACTCCCTGCCCGCCGAGCAAACTCAGCGCCTCGGCTCTGAGGCCGTAGCCCTCGGCAAAACGGTCCGGCAGGTGCGCCACGGGAGCCAGGCCCAAAGCACGCAGCCCGAGGCACAGGATCGCGGTCGCGGTGATCCCGTCGGCGTCGTAGTCACCGTACACGGCGACCTTCTCGCCACCCTCGACGGCCTGCAGCACCCGGTCAACTGCGGCCGGCATCCCGGGCAGCGAGAAGGGGTCGTGGCCAGGGTCTTCCCTGGCCAGAAACGCCCGCACAGCTGCCGCCTGATCGAGACCACGCGCCGCCAGCACCTGACGCCCAAGCAGGGGCAAGTCCCCCAGAGCCTCAAGCGCGGCGACCGGCCGGGGCTCCGGGATCAGCCAGCGATTCATTGCTCTGACCGAAACACAAGCAGGGGCTCCGCAGTCACGGAGCCCCTGAAGGTCGGGTCTAGGAGGGTCCTAGGCCCAGCCCTGCTTCTTGATGAAGTTGGTGATGACCGGGATCTGGGTGTAGTTGCCCCGGTAGGAGTCGATTGCCGGCCACAGCGTGGCCAACCACAGCACCGGGACGCAGAGCGCCCCAAAGCCCAGCGTGACAAAGCTGAGAACGAAAATCAGCACCCACACAACAACGTTGAAGGCGATGGCCTGCACGGCATGGAACTTGATGAATGGCCGTTTCTTCTTCTCTTCCATCAGCAACATAATGATCGCAATCAGGGCAATGGGGTAACCCAGTGCCGACCAAAGGCGATCATCGCTGCTGACCGAACCCGTCTGATCCGACATCTCATTCACTCCTTCTGCCTGGGTATGGTTTGGCGACCGTTCCGACTGTCATGCCTTACTCGCTCTCACCTATGTAGTAACCCCCTCTCTGGGCGAGGGTTACGCCGGCCAGTTGATCGTGCTACTATCCTGGCATGCGGGTCGTATTCCTGGGCTCTCCTCAGTTCTCCGTGCCGATTCTACAGGCTCTGGCTGGGGTTTTCGAGGTCACGGGCGTGATCACCCAGCCGGACCGACCCGCCGGACGCGGGCGAGGCCTGCGCCCACCCCCGGTCAAGCTGGCGGCCCAGGCCTTGGGCTTGCCCGTCTTGCAGCCGGCCAACCCGCATAGCCCGGAAGTCCTATCTCAGCTCGCTGCCTGGGGACCCGAGGTGATCGTCGTGGCGGCCTATGGCCGGATTCTCCGCCCGCAATTGCTCGAGCTGCCTCCACGGGGTTGTGTCAACGTGCACGCCTCGCTGCTTCCCCGCTGGCGAGGCGCCTCCCCCATCCAGTCGGCCATCCTCGCTGGGGATTCGGTGACCGGCGTCACGATCATGCTGATGGACGCCGGCATGGACACTGGGCCTATTCTCGCCCAACACGAGACGCCCATCTCGGAAATGGACACTGGCGGCAGGCTGTCCGACCGTCTGTCCCAGATCGGCGCCGATTTGTTGCTCAGAACGTTGCCGGAGTACCTCGGCGGCCGCCTGGCGCCACACCCACAGGATTCGATGAAGGCAGCCAGCACTCGACCGCTCACCAAGGAAGATGGCGCCCTGGATCCCCTCGAGCCCGCCGATGCCCTGGCTCGCAGGGTCCGAGCCTTTGACCCCTGGCCCGGGACCTACCTCAACTGGGAGGGAAGGCGTATCGGCATCCTGCAGGCGGCTGCGGTCGCCAGCGGGTCAGGC
>JALHUE010000382.1 GCA_022866145.1 Anaerolineales bacterium
AGTCTCTCGCTGGTCGGCAAGCGCGCATGGAGGGATCGCCATGGATCGCTTCCGGTTCTGGCAACGATGGCTGGAGATCGTAGCCTGGCTGATCACGGGGTTCGGTCTGCTGATGGCGCTCTTCATCAGCACCCCGCTGTTTCAGGGGTTTCACTCCCAGATCGATCCGGCCTTCTGGCCGTCGGGAGCTATCCCGCAGGCGGCTGAACGCTATCAATCCTGGGTGCTAAGCGCGTGGGGAGCGACGGTCGCTGGCTGGGGGCTGCTTCTCTTGTTCGTGGCTAGGGTGCCCTTCCGGGCCAGGCAGCCCTGGGTATGGCCGGCCATCGCCTGGAGCCTGGTGTTGTGGTTTGCCTTGGACACCGCGGCCTCGCTCCGATATGGAGTGATCTTCAACGCCGCCCTCAACGGGCTGATTCTCCTCCTGGCCGGGATCCCGCTATTGGCGACGCGGGGCGCGTTCTCCCAGCCGCCTCCGGATGGACTCGGGGACCCCGATGCCGGCTGAGGGCGTGGAGCCCCGCGCCCATCGCGGGGAGTCACGCTGCCCGCTCGGCGGACGTCCGGCGAAGCCTGGGCAGGGACCGGTCAGCGCCCACCCAGCTTCGGTTGCGGCCAGGAGCTCCCAGAAGGGCGGCGGATTGAGGCCTGCTGGCGCGGTTGTCACCAGATACGGCAACCTCTGACGTTGCCCGGGCAGCCGGCGCGCAACTGGGCGAGGTCTGGTGATCGGAAGGGCGGTGGCGCCACGCGTTGCGGCGGCGCCAGCCCGGGGACGGACGGGCAGAGGAGGCGGTCGGATGTCGATCAAGGACAGAGTCGGGGAGGCGCTGGCGTTCGGACGACAGGAAGAACTCCGCCTGATGCGGGCTGTCCCGACCCGGGCGAGGACGGCTCGAGGATCCTCGCAGCAATGGACGGCCAGAGACAGCATGATCCACCAGGCAGTGTGGAAGTTGGTCTTCGTTCAGGCCATGGAAAACCCCGCCGTCGCGCCGGACGACGCGGGACCGGATGAGCCCGACCAGGTGAACCAGGTCATCTTCGCCAGTGCGAAGGATCTGACCTGGGGCGAAACCGAAGCGCTCTTGACGCATGCCCATCAGCGGACGCTGGGTGCATTGCAGAGGCTCGAGGGGGTGGCTCTAGAGAACCCCGCCCTGTTCCCCTGGCTGGGCGGCCAACCGCTGTGGCGCCGCCTGCTGGGATCGGCCATCTTGCATCCGGTGGTTCACTATGCGCTGGCCTACCGGCAGATCGGGATGGGGGCTGAGTCGCTGCGCCTCCAGGAACGCGTGCTGGAGGCGATGGATGCCGTCAGTCCGAGCCCAGAGTGGCTCGGCGTCGGGCGCTACAACCTGGCCTGCGCCTATGCCCTGCAGGGCGAGACCGACCAGGCGCTGGCGCGGCTGACCGAGGCCCTGCGGCTGCGCCCCGACCTGACGGCGTGGTCCAAGCAGGATCCGGATTTCGAGGCGTTGCGGAGCGACCCGCGCTACCAGGCTCTGTACGCACAGTGAACGCGGAATTCATCCGCCGCTAGGCTCCCGCACCGGATCTTCGGACGATCCTTGCGCCGTGATCCCGGCAGCGGACGATCGAGCGGGGCCTGCATCGAGGGCTGTCAGCTACGTGGTCTTTGCCTGCTGTCTGCCAGCAGGGCGAGGATGCGATGGGGGGCGTCGACCGGTGGATCAGGGCATGATCGGCCTGGCGACGGCGGCAGGTCTCGGATTGGCGGTGCTGGTTGTCCTGGTCACCCTGCTTTGGCTGATCAGTCTGCGCCTGCGAGATGCAAGCATTGTTGACGTTTTCTGGGGGCTGGGTTTCGTAGCGCTCAACCTGGTGCATGTCCTGCTCACCCCCGATGGCACCCCTGCCCGTAAGGTGACGGCCACCGTGCTGGTCAGCCTGTGGGGGATACGCCTGGCAGCTCATCTCTTGGCCCGCAATCGGCGGCGGCCGGAGGATTTCCGCTACGCCTTTGGCGCGAACAAGCCGGCTCCGCCTGGTGGTGGAGGAGCTACTTCAAGGTCTTCCTTCTGCAAGGCGTGCTGACCTGGGTGATCGGCTTTCCGCTGGTGGCGGCCCCGGCAAGTCCCACGCCGCCGGTTCTAATCTGGATGGATGGGTTATCCTTCGGGCTCTGGTCGATCGGCTTCTTGTTCGAGAGCGTTGGCGACTGGCAATTGGCGCCCTTTAGGTCCAATCCGGAGCATCGAGGGAAGCTCCTGACGCACGGACTATGGCGCACCACGCGCCATCCCAAAACCTTTGGGGACGCGCTGTAGTGGTGGGGCTTGTTTGGGCTGGCGGTGGCGGTCGATGCGTACTGGACAGTGTTCAGCCCAATCCTGATGACCTGGCTGCTGCTTCGGGTCTCCGGCGCAACGATGCTCGAACGGAGGCTGGCCCACACCAAGCCAGGCTACGAACGGTACATGGCCAACACCAGCGGGTTCATCCCCCTGCCTCCCCGGCGGGAAAGGAATCGGCCTTGGGGGGTAGGCTGAAGGCGCCTCGATCGAGCCCGCCTGTCGAGGCGCACCCAGAACGGAGCCTTGCCATGCGCAGCTATCGGAAGGAATTGTGGTTCTCCTTGCCAGAACGGAGAGGGTTTGTCAACATCACCCCTGATGTTGAAGCCTGCTTGGCCGAAAGCCAGGTGAAGGAAGGCTTGGTCTTGGTCAACGCCATGCATATCACGGCCTCGGTCTTCATCAACGATGACGAGTCTGGGCTGCACCACGACTATGAGACCTGGTTGGAGAGGCTCGCCCCGCACGAGCCCGTGAGTGGGTACTGGCACAACCGCACCGGCGAGGACAACGCTGACGCCCACCTGAAGCGGCAAGTCATGGGGCGCGAGGTCGTGGTTGCTGTCTCCCGCGGACAACTAGATTTCGGCCCCTGGGAGCAGATCTTCTACGGGGAGTTCGATGGCCGCCGGCGAAAACGGGTGCTCGTCAAAATCATCGGCGAATAGTGGCCCGCCGCGGCGCTGGCCACCAGCGCAGGAGGTTCAGATGAGACGCGGGATGCTGGCGGTGCTGATCGCAGGACTCGTGAGCGCATGCGGCGCCCCTGCTGAACCGACGCTTGAGGCGCCGCTTTCGGCGACGCCGGGCCCCTTGCCCCCGCCCAGTGAGGCGGCTCCGGCACCGGCCGCGACCGCAGAAGAGCCGCACCCGATGGTGCTTCGCAGCCCTGCCTACGAGTCGGACGAGGAGATCCCCGTGGTGCACACCTGTGACGGGGACGATACGTCACCAGCCCTGATCTGGGAATCCCTGCCAGAGGGAGCAGCCAGCCTGGCGCTGGTGTTCGATGACCCCGACGCCGGCGGCTGG
>JALHUE010000383.1 GCA_022866145.1 Anaerolineales bacterium
ACCGGCGAGATCGCCTCGCAGGAGGTCCGAAAGGATCCACGCCAGCCGGGTGCCGACGTGCTAGTCGATATCGGCCGGGTGCTCACCACCCGGCATCCGATCGACGATTTCTATTTGGGCGATCTGGGGCGGGGGGACTCGCCGATGGATCGGTTGCCTCTCCGTCTCAGCCTGTGCGTCCCGGCCACACGGAGCCAACCGGCGCTGCTGGCCGAGGTCGCCCGGGCGACGGCGAGCTCCCCGGCGGCAGCCTTCGATCCGATTCTGCTGGCCGGTTGGCTGGCAGAGACCTACCAGTTGCCGCTCAGTCAGGCGGCCATCGAAGCTCGAGGCGAAGCCGTGCAGCGCGCACGGCGAGAGCACGGCGGCTGGTTCCGCGGCCGGGAATCATACGATACCTCCGGGCTGATCGTGGAGGACTTCAAGCTGCTGCTCATCCCACTCTGGATCGGCGGACTGCAGGTCAAAAGCGGGGCAAGCCCGGTCTGCCTGCATGGGGTCACGGGCCAGGTATTTGCCGGGCTTGGCTGACCCGGCGAGTGCCGTTCGGCCTCCGGCGTTCGCAGGACACCACGCGGGGGTCACCCCTGCGAGTTCTTGCGTCTTCCCGGTGGAGAGGCGATCACTCTCGCTTGGCAGGAAAGGCCACTGCCTGGCGCAGGTCCTCCAGGCTGTCCGCATCCGGGGCCAGGATCCACAGCACCTGATCTGAACTGCGTTCAGCCAGCATGCCCTCGTCGGAGGACTGCCAGCGCAACTGCTTGGCGTCGCCTTCGTGACGGCCGATCCGCTGATCGCCGTAGTCACGCAGCGCCAGGAAGAACTCCTCAGCATCGGCCATGCGATCCCAGGAGGACACCAACACCAGGGCGGAATCTCCGGTCTGATCGTTGTGGTAGGCGCGATACGTGTCACCGCCCCAACCCTCGGCGGCCTTGACGGCGGTCTCTTCCGGGAGAAGCTCCATCAACGTCAGGCGCATATACCACTCGCCCAGGTTGTTAAGGTCGATCTCGCGCCAGCCCTCGCCTAGGGCTTGCGTTAGGTCGGGCAGGTCTAGCCGGCGAGGCTTGTCCTCTGGGTAGCGGTCGGGATGCAGGATCTGCTCGGTGGATAGAGGTAGGTCTTGGTAGGCGGCGTCCACGCCGGCCCACCTGCCCTCCAGGTATAGCGAGCGGACGAACTCGGACCCCTGTACGTACGGGAAGATGAAGTCCTGCTTCATGAACTCCGGGGCGCGGTCGTAAACCGGAGTGTGCAGGTTGTCGTAGAAGGCGATGATCTCCTCGATGTCCTGCTCCGCGGCGTAGGTGCGGGCCCATTGTTCTTCGAGCAGGGATGCATCGCCCTCGACCAGGCTGCGGATGCCGGCACAGCGTTCGGAATCGGCCTCGCAGGCATCGTCGGTGAAGTTCATCTTCCCCTGAAAGTCGTAGTTCTGGTCCTGCAGGGCGTGAACGAACTCGTGAGCGTGGGTCAGGCGTTCGGGCCCACCGAATCCTTCACCGCCGACGACGAACATCCGCTTGACCTCATCGTCGTAGTAGCCCGCCACCTGCTCGCTGTACAGCTCGATGTAGAAGTCCAACAGTTCGAAATCGGCAGGGAGCAACCCGAGCAGCGCCAGCACCTGGGTGTCGTCCCTTGCTTCCTCGAGGCTATAGTCGCCGAGGAAGTCGTCGAGCACACGCTGGCGCAGCTGATCCGGGCTGAGCAGCGTGCGATCCGAGGGTCGGTTGGGGTACAGGCCGCGCAGCGTGATGACCTGCTGCTCGATCTCCTCCATTTTGGCCAGGGCTTCGGGGCTGATCGGGAGACCGTCCCCAGAGGCGGAAGGCGTGGTCTCGGCGGGCAGGCCTGGAGGGCTTGTGGATTCTGCGGTCGGAAGCAAGATTGCCGGCCCCTGGGACGCAGTCGGCAGCGCTGGTTGGGCGGGCGAAGGGATGAGGCCCTTCACCAAGCTGCAGGCGAGGGTGGATGTCAGGAGCAGAGCGGTAAGATACAGAAGTACGGACCTGCGCATTCGGCCTCCGAGGCGGCGGAGATTGTATCATCGCGGGTTGCATTGGCCACCGCAGCTGGCGGTGGGGAGGCCGGCAGGAGCGCTAGGCGCCGGCGGCGGGGCGAGGGGGAAGATCAGGGTTGGATCAGCGTGATCTCGGTCTGCGGAGTGCTCAGCCACTCCAGGCTGGCCTCGGCCACCCGAACATCCTCTTCAGCGTACACTGGGCCGTATCCCTCCAGCTGAACCCCCAGTTCAATGGCGAAGACGTTGCCGACCTCGATGGCGCTGAAGGGGGTACGGCCGTATCGCTCCCAGCGGGGTCCGAGCACGGTCGAACCGTCGTGCGCCACGCGGCCGAGGTGATGGCCGAAGGCGTGTAGGTATTCTGGATAGCCGCTGGAGGTGAGCGATGTGCGGGCGGCGTGATCGACCTCCCAGCCAAGGGCGCCCGGATGCAGGGCTTCGGCGCCCGCCAGCAGCGCCTGGCGCACGGCCTGCCAGGCCTGCCCCAAAGCCTCTGGTAAGTGGTCTTCACCCGGCCCGAGCAGATACCACATCCGCTGCAGATCCGCGCAGAAGCCGTCCTGCTTGACGCCGAAATCGACGTGAACGATCTGGCCTGGGCGCAGCGCCCGATCGGTCGGCAGCCCATGACCGACTTCGGCCTCAGGGCCGATGTTGATGATCGGGTCGGTCTCCCAGTCCCAGGCGGCGCCCACGCCGTCGCGGCGCATCATGGCATGCATCTGCTCAGCCAACTGGCGTTCGGTGACTCCAGGGCGCAGCTGCGGCGTCAATTCGCCGAGCAGGGCTTGGGTGGTGGCGACGGCTTGCCGGATGCGGCCCACCTCCTGTTCGGTCTTCTGTCCGCGCAGGCTGCCGAGGAACCTCGCCGCCGAGACGACACACTCGGCGGCGAAGCCCGCCTCCGCCAGCACTTCATCGAGGCGCAGCTTGAGGCCGTGCGTCAGCCCGTCGGAGGCCGGATCATCGGGTGAATAGTTGACCGCAATCTGCCGGGGGGCAAGGCGCTGCAGGGCCTGGATCAAGGCCGGGCGGATGGATTGATCGTAGGCGACGACCGTGGTGAACGCCTGCAGGCTCCTGGCCGTGCCGGCGTCGTAGCGGCCAAGAATCGCAACGCTCTCGCCGCTGCGATGGACGAGGAAGGCCGAATGCCAGGTCACCCCAAAGGGATAGATCAGGTCGAGGGCGGGGTCGCGCGTCAGGCTGGTCTCCTGCACCAGCGTCAACCACAGGTCAAGGTCGAATCGTTGCAGCAGGCTGGAGGCCTGAGCGAGTTTGGGGAGCACGAGTTCGGAAGCTGAGGATGTCATCGTCTCATCGGCGCTGTCGAGTGTATCACTCCGGCGAGCGAGCGAGTGCGGAGGCATCACATGCCGATGATCAGCCCACCGGGCTGACAGGTGCGGCAGAAATTAGTGATGCGCTGGTTAGCGGTGATGGCGGATATCGCAGTGCCGCAGCGAGGGCATGGCTCGCCTGCCCGCAGATGAATGGCAAAAGAGGAGCGGGGCTTGAGATGGATCTCGTCGCCCATCTCCCGACGCACCTGGTCAACGGCGTGGAGCAGCACCTGCTGCATCGCCTGATGTAGAGCCTCGACCTCGGGGGTCGACAGCGAAGCCCGCTTGCGGTACGGATGCAGGCCGGCTTGCCACAGGATCTCGTCGGCGTAGGCGTTTCCAATTCCGGCGACAAATGCCGCCCGGGTCAGGACACCTTTGATCTCACCGCGGTACGGGCGAAGCCGCTCCTTGAAGTCCGGAAGCGAGATGTCAAGCGCGTCCGGCCCCATCTCGGCGAAGGTTGGGATCTGTGCCAGATCGGTCGTGAGGTAGATCTGGCCCATGCGCTTGCTGTCGACGTAACGCAACTCTTCCGCCGGGTTGTCGAAATGGACGGTGACGTGGACCGGACCGACCTTCCGGGCATCTGGTGAACAGAGCTGCAGCCGGCCCATGAGTTTGGGGTTGATGGCCAGCGTCAGGCGGGCTTCGGAAGCAGCCGAATGAGAGAGGGGGATCAATAGGAACTTGCCCCGGCGCTCGACGGCGTCGAAAGTCCGGCCAGTGACCTGATGGGCGAAGCCCTGGCCGGTCAGGTCGCGCACCACGATCGGCCCGCCCTTGGGAGCGACGTCCACGCCCACCACCGGCCGCCCGGCCAGGCGGCGGACGAGAACGTCCTTGACGGCTTCCAACTCCGGGAGCTCGGGCATAGTGAACCGGGCGGGGATGCCGTCATTATACTGGCCCGGCTATTTCGGGGCCGAGTCGGCTGGACAGGATGCAGGTGGAGGTGCTATAAAGGTCATGTGCCGACAGGAGATGCATGCCCCTTTTCGGGCAAGCATGATGGACGAGAGCAACGAACCCGACCCGAATAGTTGCCGTGACAGTGCCGGGCTAAGCCCGGTCGCAGCACCGCGCACCTTCCCCGCCTGACCTCCGACCCCGGGCTGCTCCCAGGTGGTGCGGGTAAGGTGGCACCGCTGCCGGATGGACGCCTGGGCCGACCGTACCCCCCGGCTCCCGCATCCTTCTCTTGCCCCGAGGCGATTGCCGCACGGCTTGCGGCTTGCGCCCAGGGTTGGATCATTCTTGCCGTGAACTCGGGAGGCGCCATGATCACCATGTATCGCAGCACGCCCAATGGAGTGATCGCCATTCAGGAACCCGTCGAGGGTTGCTGGATTCACATGACCTCGCCGGATGCCGAGGAAATTGCACGCATTGAGACCGCCTACGCCATCCCGCGCGAGTTCCTGACCTACCCACTTGACGTCGACGAGACGGCCCGCACCGAGAAGGAGGAGGGCGTGGCGCTGGTCATCCTGCGCGTGCCGCGGCATGAGGGCCCGGGCTCCGATATCCCGTTCACAACCGTTCCGCTGGGCATCATCCTCACGGAAAGGGCCGTGGTCACGGTGAGTGCTCAGGAGAGTGAAGTCCTGCGCGGCATGTCGAACGGCAAGTTGCGGGGCATCAGCACCGCCAAGCGGAATCGCTTCCTGCTTCACCTGTTCTTGCTGACGGCCCAGCAGTACCTGGTCGACCTGCGAGCGATCAACAAAGCGGTGGATGTCCTGGAAGACAACCTGCAGGCCTCCCTGCGCAACCGCGAGGTGCTGGACCTGCTGAAGTATCAGAAGAGCCTGACGTACTTCACTACAGCCCTCAAGGCCAACCAGCTGATGATGGATCGCCTGCAGAAAGGCCAGATGTTCAAGATGTTTCCGGACGACGAGGACTTGCTCGAGGACGCCCTGACCGAGATCGGGCAAGCCATCGAGATGACGAACATCTCCAGCGGCATCCTCAGCCAGATGATGGACGCCTTCGCCTCGATCATCTCGAACAACCTGAACGCGGTGATGAAGTTCCTGGCTTCGGTGACGATCATCTTGGCGCTGCCGTCGCTCGTGGCCAGCATCTACGGCATGAACGTTGCCCTTCCGCTAGGCGAGCACCCGTTCGCCTTCTTGATGGTGCTGGGTTTCTCGTTCGTGGTGGCGCTGTTGGTGGTCCTGATCTTTTGGCGGCGGGACTGGCTGTAGGGGATTGGGCGGGAGGTCGGCTACCATCCCCGGGCGGCCCCTTCCTGCTCGAGGGCCAGGAAGGCGAGCTTGGGTCGCCCGTCGTGGGAGCGCAAACCGAGCGATCCCAGGAATTCGGCGAAACGACGGGAGTCGAGGCCGTAGTAGTCGAGGAATCCTGCCAACGCCTCGTCGGAGATGTCGTGCAGCCAAGTGAAATTGACCAGGCGAATCTGGCCGGCCTGCGCATCCCACGCCCGAAACACCTCACGCACGAACTCCGCCTGCAGCGCATCGGAGCTCCCCAGAATCCGGCTTGAGGGGTAACCGACCTCGAGTAGGTAGACCGGCTTGCCGGAGGCGAGGGAAGCCAGCGCAGCGAAATCCTGATACGCGCTGCTGGGCGGGCGCACCGAAAAATCGCCCTTGAGCGGATAGTAGGTGGCGAGGATCGCGTCGCTGTGCCGGTTGATAGCTTCAAGGCACCGGCGACTCGAACCGAGCAACCCGCCGGAAGTCGCCTTGGTTCCCACCTGCAGCCCGGGCCGCAGGCTGCGGGCATACGACGAAGTCGCAGCGAAGAATTCCTCATAGGCTGCGCACATCCCTGGATCCCCGCCGAGGTAGGCGTCGATTTCATTCCCGATTGCCAGAACGATCAGTTGCGTCTCCGGGAGACGGGAGAAAGAGTCCGCCAGCATACGGTTGAATCGATCGATCAGGCGCGGATCGTCGAACGCCAGGTGGCTCAAGTCTGCCGGCAGGCGCAGCTGGTTGGTGTCGATCGGTGCCAGGGTCAGCACCAGCGGGGTATCGGAGGCGGGGTAGTAGGCGTTGGCGATCGTCAGGTAGTCCGGGTCGGGGCCATACTGACCCGGCGCGGTCTCGAGGGCGTCCCAGGGCAGGGAGAGGCTGACAGCCTGGGCGCCGGCCTGCAGCGCCAGCTGAAAGGCCGAGTCGTAGTCGCCGTCGGAAGCCTGGTTGACGTCGATGGAGAGCAGTCGGTCGCCGCGCGGCAGTGGGGCCTGCAGGTCGGCGGTCGGGCCGGGCGAGGCGGCGGCCGGCCAAGAACCGCATGCAATGCCAGCCAGGGTCAGACCCAGCAAGCACGGAGCCAGCACTCGTTCGCGAGGCATGACGTTCCTTACCAAAAGGGGGCCTCCCAGATTGGCCGCGGTTCGGGGATCGGCAGCGGGTGCAGTAGGCCGCCCCAGGCAAGGGCCGTGACTGCTGTCAGGGCAATATTCAACGCCAGCACGGCGGGAATGCGCAGCCAACCGCGGCACCGCCCGGTTGCCAGCAGGCCGGGAGGCCACAAGAGAACGGCCAGTCCCATCGCTGAGCCGTACACGACGAAGACATACAGCCAGAAGACCAACCCCAACGGCAGAGCCCGCAGTCCTTGTATGAAGACTGCGCCTTGCTGCTCGACGAACACCCCGTACACGCCCTGAAGGACGAAAACGTGACCGAGCCCGTAGACGTAGCGGCGCCCGGCGGCCATCCAGGCCAGAGCCCAGGCGGCGTAGATTCCCGGGCTGAACAGCAGATCATAGGCGAGCTGAGGGTGGAGCAGGGCCGGGTTGGGATCGTGGGCCAGGTAGCTGCCAGCCCAGGCCAGGCTCTCGGTCAGGCCGCCGACCAGCAGCGTCGCCGCCAATGCCAGCATCCAGGCTGGCAGGCGCAGGCGGCGAACGATCTGTGCCAGGCGCCTCCGGCCAAACCAGCCGGCGACGAAGATCGAATAGATCAAGAGCATCGTGTCCGGCGGATCCACCAGCAACAGGAGCACGGGCAGCAATCCGCTGGCGGCGAATAGCCACTGCCACCGGCGTTGGTGGCCGGGCCCGGGCTGGGCGGGCTGAGGCAGGTTGGTGGTCATGAGTCTGAAAACCCGCTGGTCGGGGCAGCAAGGCCGCCGTCGGTTTGCCCGGCCCGCGGCTGGCGAAGGATCGAGGCCAGGGCCCACACCAGCAGCCCAAAACCCAGCGGGACGGTGATGAGGTACAGCAGCATGCCAGTAGGTGGACGCGCGTCGATGGCATCGGCCAGGGCGTAGACGGTCGAGGCGGTGAGCGGCAGCAGAAGCAAGAGGAGCAATTGCCCGGCGCCTGGGCTCGGGCTGGCCAGCGCTACCTGGATCTGGTCCTGGCGGGTTTCGTTGCGGCGGTTGCGGCTGAGCGCGACCAGCACCACAAGCGCCAGCGGCGGTAGCACGATCAGGGAGAGGGGTTGGGTAGACACGGTCACGGCGACGAAGTATGCCCCCGCCAATACAAAGAGCACGCCGCGCTCGGCCTTGCCCGGGTGGAACGCCTGGAGCGGCAGGCGTGGCGCCAAACCGTAGGCGAGCATGAGCGCCAGCGCGAGGACTAGCGTGTACGCTGCGAAATTCGCCAGGGCCGCCGGAGGGGGCTCAATCGTCCACCACCACAGGGCCCACAGGCCATATCCGGCACCGAGCGCGATTGAGAGAGCGGCGGTCCGCCCGGAGGAACCACGCGACAGGCTGGCCGGCACGACACCCCAGCCGATGATCACACTGATCAGGGCATGCCAGGCCAGCCCGGTGAAGGATAGGTTGAGCGGGAAGTCGTCGTACATCGTCTGGACGATCACGCCTTCGAGGAACCAACCGTAGACGGCGCCCGCCAGATACAGAGCTGCCAGCGAACGCACGCGGAAGTGGGCGACGACGGTCAGGAAGAGATAGGCGGCGACAGCATAGGCCAGGAAGGTCGGGAGCAGCTCTTCGGCCCGGATCCACGGCCCCGGCCGCGCCCAGAACAGATGCTCAGAGTACACCATCAAGGTCAGCGCCGTCAGGGAACCGTATCCCAGACGGCTGGCAAAGGCGATCCTGGCGGGCGTCTGAACCTGAGGACTCACGCGGCAATCCGGCTATCTACCGGGGCTGGGTCCATCGGAGGATCCGCTTCGGCGTCCGGGATCGGCCTTCGATTGCGACGCTCCAGCCAGATTAGGAAGAGGCCCATCCCAAGCGCAACCCAAGTCATACCGGAGCGATTGTCCGCGGCCTGGGGATCGAGCTGCGCAACCGGAGCCAACAGAACGAAGAACAGCAGCGCGCCGCTGACCGCGGCCACGGCGTGTGACCGAGACCAGGCGGCATGCTTCGTCAGGCGGCACGCCGCGCAGACGAAGATGCCTGCCCAGGCGAACATCAGGATTAGAGTCACCCCAGGCGGGATTGGGGTGTTCGGCAGTGCCCACAGCGTGACGAACAATCCGATCGTTGCCGCAAAGCTGCGCCAGAACAGCGCTCGGGGACGGCGAAGCCTGACAACCGAGTCAAGCGGCAGAGTCTGCGGCAGCTTGCGCGCCATCAGCCCCAGCCCGAGGACGGCCGCCCCAGCCAGCGCCAGATGCGTCCAAGGCGGCCGGTAGGCGGTGAGGAACAGGTTGCAGAACAGCACGACCAGGGCCAGTACAACACTCCACAGGCGAAACGTGCGGCGGCTCAGCCAGGGCCGGTCGACCCAGTCCGGAAAGATAAGGCAGGTGAGCAGGATCGGAATGGCGATGCTGAATACAGCGTGGTACAGGGTCAACCCGGCCGACCACACCCAGTTCACGCCGGCCCAGCGGCCGTACACACCCAGGGGTCCGAGATCGATCCAGGCGGGATCAAAGAAGCTCTTGACGGCCAGTCCTTCTTCGACGATCCCGTAGGCCAATCCCAGGATCAGGACCGTCGGCCATCCTTTTCTCCAGCGAAACGTCAGCTCGCGGACGACCAACGCTGCGCTGCCATAGAAGGCAGTCAGCAGGATGAAGGTGAACGGATTGAAGAACTCCGCCGGAGGCGCCGAACCAGACAGAAGTTCGGCGACAATGGGCGAAAGGAAGTACAAGAGGAGTGCGGGGTGACGCAGACGGCGCATCCGGTCCTCCAGGGGTGCCACCTATCCTCTCCTACCGTGTGGAACCATCAGATGTCGCGACTGCAGTCGGGAGTGTCGCCACTCAATCCCGCGGACGCCAGGCGCCTTCCGAGATTCTGGCGGGGCATCCGCCCGATCCACAATTCGGTTGAGGATTCTGGTCACGACCTCGGACAAACCCGGGGTGACCCAGGGCTATAATCCTCGCGCCATGCCGATCGAGGACGCGCTTCGAGCCCTTCGCCACGACCCCGGCTTCATGCGCAATGTGACAGCCTGGGAGCCGATGCGCGCCCGGCCTGCCCGCTATGCGCCGACGCCGAACGGGCTGAACGCACGCCTGGTGGCAGCCCTGCATGAACTTGGGCTCTCCCCGCTGTACAGCCATCAGGCCGCAGCCCTCGAAGCCAGCCAGGCCGGCGAGAATGTGGTGGTGGTGACCGGCACCGCCTCCGGCAAGACGCTGTGCTACAACCTCCCTGTCCTGCAGACGCTGCTCTCGGACCCGCTGGCGCGTGCGCTGTATCTGTTTCCGACCAAGGCTCTGGCGCAGGATCAGGCGGCTGTGCTGACGGGGCTGCTGCGGGCGCTCTCGGCCGAAGACCAGGTGGTGGTGCGCACTTACGATGGCGACACGCCCCAG
>JALHUE010000384.1 GCA_022866145.1 Anaerolineales bacterium
CCGCGCAGCGCCAGAAGGATCCGCTCGGGCTTGTCGGGCACCGGGCCGCGCACCATCGCCAGGTCACAGCCGAGCTCCGCCAGCTTCTCCGGGTCGTCGAGGCCCAGGGCGATCACCTGCTGCGGCCATTCCAGGAGCGTCAGATCCGGCTCTTCGGTCTCCACAACCTCTCGTAGATCTTCCCAGGGGTGAGGAGAGACGCGCACCCGCGGCAGCATACGGGTCTGCGGGAGCAGATCCAGCTGGCGCATTTCACTGCGCAGCCGGCGGGCATCTCCCGCCGCCCGGCTCACCGCTTCCTCCCCCGTCACCGGGACAACCCCCAGCAGCACGGTCTCAGCCGCCAGCGCTTGCGCCAGCCGAATCGACTCGACGGGCATATAGCCCTTGACCACGGGTACCAAAACGCGCTGCAGGCGGCTGAACAACGGTCGGCGCGTCATCGCTGCACCATCGGCTCGATGTACCGGATGAAGATCTGATTCCAGTCGTAGGACTGCCGGACGCGTACGGCCATGGCATGGGTCGGGCTGGCTTTCAGGCTTGACGCCAGCAACCCAGCCACCTCACGCGGCGCGGCGTCGACCGCGAAGTAGCTTGCCTGATCCCCGCCCAGTTCACGCAACGGAGCGATGTCCGTACAGAAGACCGGAATGCGCGCCAGGGCAGCTTCGAGCAGGGGGATCCCGAATCCCTCTTCCCGGCTTGGCAACAGCAAGGCGTCCGCCAGCCGGAACAGGTCCCCGACAACCTCGTCGGTCAGCGGCTGCGCCCGGTTCTCAGCCAGGAAATGGACATGCTCCTCCAACCCCAGGGCGGCGCGCAGCTCCCGCAGCTCATCGAAGTACGATTGATTGGCCGGGTTGTGCGGCCCAGGGGGTCCGGTGACCAGCAGCGCCAGACGCGGAAAGCTCTCCCGAAGGATGGCGCCGGCCCGCAGCGCAAGCTCGATGTTCTTGCGCCGGGTGAGGCGCACCGGGATCAGCAGGATCGGGTCCGCCTGCGCCAGGTTCAACCGATCGGCGATCTGGCGGGCGTCTGCCGAGAGCTTGAGCAGTGATCCGGCGTCCACGCCGTTCGGGATGACGGCGATCCTGTCGGTCTCGATGCCCATCAGGTCGGCCAGCTGCCTGCGACGGAACTCCGAGATCGCCACGTGCTCGGCCCCCCAATCGGTCGACAACAGGCTCCACGGCCAGCCGGGATAGAGCTCACGCCGGTAGCGTGCCGCGGTCCACGCCAGGTCGTGGTGCCAGAGCACCAGCCGCGCAAGTTGGCCTTCGCGTTTCATTGCTTCCAGGGCTGCGGTCAGCGCAAGGTTCTTGTGCAGCGAGCCGACGTTGTGCGCCAGCAGCACGTCGCATTCGCTCAGCAGCGGGGCAAGCGCCTGACGGATGCGCGCGATCAGATGATCGAAATCTCCAGGAACGCGGCCTTCATCCAGCAGGCGCTTGGCGGCCAGGATCTCCGCGTGCCGCGAGTCGAGCAGAGGCACGACCTCGAGCGGGATGCGCCCATCCCAGGCCTGGCCGCGGCCCGCAATCACCTGGGCCTGGTAGCCGTGGTCAACCAGCAGCCCGGCATGGCGCCGGAGGACCGCTTCCACCCCGCCGACAACGGGCGGGGCTGAGTAGTGGATCAGGGCGGTGCGCGGGCGGCGAGTCATCATCGACGGGTTCGGTCACAGCCGATCGGAGGGCAGGGTAGCGCTGGGTAGCCCGGCTGCAGAGGCCGGGCTGACGCGGAAGCGTTGCGACTCTCATTCTAGCCCATCTGGGCTACGGGCCTCCAGGTCGGCTGCCGTTATAGGACGCTGCCGGCTCCCGACGCCGCGGCCGGCTTCCTCGCTCCGCCGCCCCAGCCCTGCAATCGGGTGCCCGCCTCCGACCCTGCCTGCCCGGGTGAGCGTGCGCCCTGGCTTCGGCCCCGGCCGCACCTTCGATGGGAGCCATCCGACTGCACGCCGGAAACCGCCCCTTCTCCGAAGACCGGCAGATCCTCCCTAGGCGGCAGGTTTTGCGAAGTGCCTGCCCCCCAGGCTTCCTGCCGCACCCAGGCCCCGCGATCCCATGCGCGGCCGCAGGAGCAGGCGAAACGACACCTGCAGGCTCTGCTGATAAGCAGTTGCCGCCTCCTGGCCGGGCGGCTAAGATTGCGGCAAGATGGACGGGGCTCGGCGGCGGCCGCTCGCTGGCAGGGCGGCGGCTTTGGCTTCGCTGAGACTGGCCGGGCGCACACCCACCCGCCCTAACCCACTCCCAAGGAGACATCCATGAAACCTGTTGAGGACTTCTTTGTCCCGTGGCTCAAGGGCCAGAAGATGTACTTCTCGCCGCACATCGACCTGGCCTGGCGCCGGCCTGAACTTCACCGGCTGATGTCGAACGAGAATCCCAATCCGCCTTCCGAGCATGTGATGGCGGCCATCGAGAAGTACGGCGGCATGGCGAACCGCTATGCCGATCAGGGCTTTGCCACCCGCCAGAAGATCGCCGACATGAACGGCCTGCCCGGGATCGAGAACGTGCTGCTGGGCAACGGGTCGAGCGAAGTCTTCGACATGATCCTGCGCAGCTTCGTCCAGCCCGGCGAAGAAGTGATCCAGCACACGCCGTGCTTCGGCATCTACAAGCTGCGTACTTTGATCTGCGGCGGCAAGATCGTCAGCGTGCCGATGAAGTACAAGTGGGGCGATGACGCCTTGCAGTACGACCCGGAGGCCATCGTCAAGGCTATCACCGACCACACCAAGGTGATCGTCGTCGCCAACCCCAACAACCCCACCGGCAACTTCATGGAGCCAGACGGCTTCGTCAAGATTGCCGAGACCGGGATTCCCTTCATCATCGATGAGGCCTACGTGGAGTACGCCGCCGTCAAGGAGAAGTCCCAGGTCGGCCTGGTCAAGAAGTACAAGAACGTGCTGGTCACCCGCACCCTGTCGAAGGCCTACGGCTTGGCGGGGCTGCGCTTCGGCTATGCCCTGGGCGAGAAGGACGTGATCATGCAGATCGCCGCCACGCTGATCCCGTGGAATCAGAGTACGATCGCCATGTGGGCCGGCCTGGCCGCCCTGGAAGACACCGACGGCCTAAAGCAGCGGGTCCAGTTCAACAACAGCGAACTCGACCGGATCATGAATGAGGTCAACAAGCTCAAGGGCGTCAAGGCCTTCTCCACCCGGGGCAACTACATGCTGTTCGACTCCAAGGTTCCGGGCAAGAGCGGCGACGGCATGATCAAGCATGCCGAGGCCAAGGGTCTGATCCTGCGGGGCCAGGAGCCAATGTACGGCAGCGACGGCTGGTTCCGCCTGACCGTCGGCTCGAAGGAAGAGAACGACATGTTCATCGCCGCCGTCAAGGAGTACTTTGCCGCCTGACGACGGCGCGGTCCGCAGTTCGTCATTCACAGCGAGGGCCGGGTGCTGTCCGGCCCTCGCTGCATTCTGCCCGCCGACGCCGGCTCCCCACCGTGGATCTGGATGCCCCCTTCGCCGGACTGGCGTGCCGCGCGCCTGCCCGCGCCTGCTGTGGCCCAGCTTCTTCACCTTACCGCGACCCTGGATTCCCGACTGCGCGGGAATGACGAACCGTTCGCCTGCCCAGGCTCGCCGCGAGGCCGCGCCCCACGTCTCCCCGCGATCCTGGATAATGACAGGCGCTGCCCCTCCCCGGGAACGTCGATGGAGCGCACGCCCCGCCGAG